>NZ_CP038145.1:1250000-1525000 GCF_004519515.1 Actinobacillus indolicus
TAGCCAAGAGAAAGAAGAGCAGCGCATTGAGTCGTTACTCTCTTATAATGTTGATGGCATTATTCTGTCGGAAAATCACCACTCTAAGCGTACCTTGAAGATGTTGGAAGTTGCCAATATCCCCGTGATTGAGATCATGGATAGCAGTGAAATCGGTATTCAACAAGCGGTCGGATTTGACAATATTTCTGCAGCACAATCTATGGTTGAAACCATGATTAGTCGTGGGCATAAAAATATTGTTTATTTTACTGCGCGTATGGATAAACGAACAAAATTGAAAATGCAAGGCTATGAACAAGCCATGCGAAAATATCAGCTAGAGCCACATAGTTTGATTACAGATGAACCATCTTCTTTTACGCTTGGTGCCAAACAACTTCAACAGGCATTGGCACAATATCCTGATATTGATGGCATTTTTTGTACCAATGATGATTTAGCGATTGGGGCATTGTTTGAATGTCAACGTCTAGGCATTAAGGTGCCAAAAGAGATGGCGATTGCTGGCTTTCATGGACATGATGTGGGGCAATCACTCACCCCACAATTAGCGACAGTTATTACCCCTCGTTTAGAGATCGGCAAAGTTGCAGCTCAAGAACTATTGAATCGCCTAAAGGGCGAACCACAGCAGAGTAGTATCATTAATTTAGGCTATCAGATTCATTTGGGCGAAAGTATTTAAAGCAACGGTTTGATGGCTTCAATACAACGTTCTACCACAGTTTCAAAAGGCGCATCAATATCAATAAAAATCACATCCTTTTCATCTGCCTGTGGTTCTTCTAAAGTCGCAAATTGGCTTTTCAGCATATCTGTTTTCATATAATGCCCTTTTCGTTGCTTCATGCGTTCTAGCACTAATTCAAAAGAGCCTTTGAGGAAGATAAATTTAACATCATTATTACCTTGTCGGATGCGATCTCGATAGATTTTTTTCAACGCTGAGCAGACAATAATACCTTTTTCACTTTTTTGTTCTAGACTAAATGCTGCATCATTAATCCGTTCTAACCAAGGTTCTCTGTCTTGATCATTGAGCGGAATGCCACTCCCCATTTTAATAATATTTGCTCTTGGATGAAGATCATCACCATCAATCAATTTCATCCCTAAACGGCGTGTAACCTCTGTACCAATAGATGTTTTCCCTGTGCTTGATACGCCCATTAAAATAAATGCTTTCCCTTCTGACATAACCATTCTCCTACAACAAAATGTTACCGATAACTGATATTTTTCTATAATGTATCATGCTGATAGATTAAATCATGAAGTTTTTATTTAAAATTTGAACAAGATCACAGATTTAAAATAAATTTAAGAATGATATTTACATTTTAGATACAAAATAATATGTTACCAGTAACACTTCATACCTTAGGGGGTTATATGTTAATTTTTACGATGATTGTAGCGATTATTTTGCTACTTGTGATGATTATGAAATTTAAAGTACACGCATTTGTGGCTTTAATTATTGTGAGTTTACTAACTGCATTAGCGACAGGGATTTCAGTCGATAAAATTTTACCTACCTTGTTAGGAGGCTTTGGAAGTACATTAGCATCTGTCGCCTTATTGGTCGGTTTAGGCGCGATGATCGGTCGCTTACTTGAAATTACGGGCGGTGCAAAAGTCCTTGCCGATACCCTAATCAATAAATTTGGGGAAAAACGAGCTCCATTCGCTCTTGGTGTAGCCTCTTTACTTTTTGGTTTCCCGATCTTTTTTGATGCTGGACTTGTGGTGATGCTACCGATTATTTTTAGCGTAGCAAAACAGTTTGGTGGATCTGTATTACGTTATGCATTACCGTCAGCGGGTGCTTTTGCCGTGATGCACGCTTTCCTACCTCCACATCCAGGCCCTGTAGCTTCTGGCGATTTACTGGGTGCGAATATGGGATTGTTGGTGATTGTTGGATTAATCTGTGCGATTCCAACTTGGTATATTGGTACTTACTTATTCAGTATGTTTGTGAGTAAACGTATCCATGTGGATTTACCAAAAGCATTTTTAAATTCATTAGCTGTAAATGAGACTGCAGTACAAAATCCTCCAAGTTTCAAACGTGTTTTGATTATTCTGTTATTACCGATCTTCTTGATTTTATTTGATACAGGGTTGAATACATTAACCGTTGCTAAAGTGGTTGATGGTTCAGACCTTTGGGTCCAAAGTTTACGTTTGATTGGTAAAACGCCCGTTGCTTTATTGATTACCTTAGTGGTAGCGATTCTGCTGTTAAAAGGCAATCGTAGCTATGAACAAATTGAAAAAATCTGTAACAACGCTTTAGGACCAATCTGTTCTATTATTTTAGTGACAGGGGCTGGTGGTATGTTTGGTGGTGTATTGCGTGCAAGTGGTATTGGTGATGAACTTTCTGCCTTAATGTCAGATACAGGTATGCCAATTATCGTAGCGGCATTTATTATCGCAACAACTTTCCGTGTCGCACAAGGTTCTGCAACAGTCGCATTAACCACAACGGCAGCATTAATTGCACCAATGGTTGCGGCAGATACAAGTCTAAGCCAATTTGATCTCTGCTTTATTGTGATTTCGATTGCCTCTGGCGCAACAGTGCTTTCTCACGTAAACGATTCAGGCTTCTGGCTCGTAAGCCGCTTCTTAGAAATGGATGAAAAAACAACCTTAAAAACATGGACTGCTCTTGAAACCTCTATCGGTGTTGTAGGCTTTATCATTGCTTATATTGGTAGTATTTTACTTTAGTGATTGATATGACAAGCGGTGAGATCTGCAACATTTTTTGCAAATCTCACCGCTTACTTATTCCCCTCGATAACGTTTGATAAACTTCCGTTGATGTTTAGCCATCACATCTTCAATCGCAATACCGTATTTATCCGCTAAGATAAATAAGTTATCAAACACATCACCCAATTCTTCAATTAAATTTTCTTTTTTCTGTAAGACATTTTGCTCAATTTCATCAGGACGTTCTCGACCAATCTCAATAGCACGCACAGCACAGGCGACTTCGCCAATTTCTTCTGTAAGATAAGCTAGGCGACGAAAGACATCTCGTTCGTACCAATTCTGCTGTTGATAAAATTCCCTGACCCATTGTTGATATTCTTGAAAGTGCATTTTGTTCTCTCTGATTATTTGTTACCATCTGCCACTACTTTAGCAAAACAGGAAGAAAAAGAAATGAAAATAACCGTCTATTGCGGAGCAAGTGTCGGGAATAATTTGGCTCACCAACAAGCGACGATTGAATTGGGTAAATGGATTGCAGAACATCAACATACGTTAGTCTATGGTGGCGGTAATGCGGGGTTGATGAGCTTATTGGCAAATATTGTGTTGGAAAATGGTGGTGAAGTGATTGGTATTATGCCAACCTTTTTACAGGAAAGAGAGTTGGCACATAAAGGCTTGACGCAGATGATAACCGTCAATTCTATGCCTGAACGTAAGAGTAAAATGATAGAGTTGGGTGACGCTTATATTGCGTTAGCAGGCGGACCGGGTACTTTAGAAGAAATCGTTGAAGTGATCTCGTGGGCGAGAATTGGTCAAAACCCCAATCCGTGTATTTTGTTTAATAGTGATGGCTATTATGATGATTTAAAAGCCTTTTTTGACAATATGGTAAAACAAGGTTTTCTCACTCAAGCTGATAGAGAAAAAACGCTGTTTTCAGATAATTTGGTGGAAATTGAACGTTTTATTCAAAGTTATACACCACCCGAAGTGAGAAAGTATTAATTTTGGATTTGCAAAATTTTGTCTCAATCTTACCGCTTTTATGGGGTACAATAGCTCCATTCTTATTAGACTTACATATTTAGCATGAAAGAAACCATTGTTGCACAAGCTACACCTATCGGGCGTGGCGGTATCGGGATTTTGCGGGTGTCTGGACCATTAGCGACGGATGTCGCCCAAGCCGTATTAGGCAAATGCCCAAAACCACGCATGGCGGACTATTTGCCGTTCAAAGATGAAGATGGAACGGTATTAGATCAGGGGATCGCTCTGTTTTTTAAAGCCCCGAATTCGTTTACGGGGGAAGATGTTCTTGAATTGCAAGGACATGGCGGACAGGTGATTTTAGATCTGTTGCTCAACCGTATTTTAAAGGTCAAGGGCGTGCGTATCGCTCGGGCAGGTGAATTCTCCGAGCAAGCCTTTTTAAATGATAAGCTCGATCTTGCTCAAGCCGAAGCGATTGCCGATTTAATTGACGCAACATCCGAGCAGGCAGCACGTTCTGCATTGAAATCTTTGCAAGGTGAGTTTTCCAATAAAATCCATGCGTTAGTCGATTCGGTCATTTATTTACGTACTTATGTAGAAGCAGCGATTGATTTCCCTGATGAAGAGATTGATTTCCTTGCTGATGGCAAAATTGAAGCCAAATTGAATGAGATCATTGCGCAACTTGCCCATGTTCGCCAAGAAGCAAAACAGGGTTCGATTTTACGTGAAGGGATGAAAGTCGTGATTGCCGGTAAACCTAATGCCGGTAAATCCAGTTTGTTAAATGCTTTAGCAGGACGTGAAGCAGCGATTGTCACCGATATTGCGGGTACAACACGGGATGTATTGCGTGAGCATATCCATATAGACGGTATGCCGTTGCATATTATTGACACAGCAGGCTTACGTGAAGCGAGTGATGAAGTCGAAAAAATCGGGATCAAACGAGCGTGGGATGAAATCGAACAAGCGGATCACGTATTGTTGATGATCGACAGTAGCCAATCGCAAGCCGATGATTTCCAACAAGAATGGTCGGAGTTTTTAGCCAAGTTGCCGAAAAATATTCCAGTGACGGTGATTCGTAATAAAGTCGATTTAACCGGCGAAACGGAAAGCTTGGTGCAAACGGATAATTTTACCGTGATTCGCCTTTCTGCACAGACTAAAGTCGGCGTGGACTTATTGCGTGAACACCTTAAAAAATCAATGGGTTATCAAAGCTCAACGGAAGGCGGTTTTATTGCTCGTCGTCGTCACTTGGTTGCACTTGAAACCGCAGCGGATCATCTGCAACGTGGACATATTCAATTAACGCAATTCTATGCCGGAGAATTGCTCGCTGAAGAGCTACGGATGGTACAAAATGCCTTGAGTGAAATTACGGGGCAATTTACTTCCGATGACTTGCTCGGCAATATTTTTAGTTCATTCTGTATCGGTAAATAAGACAAGCGGTCTGTTCGTTGCAAAAATTTGCAAATAACAGACCGCTTGCATTTTAGGCTTTGGAGAGAACCATGACACATTTGATTATTTATGCTCACCCGAATCCAACCAGTTTTAACCATGCGATTTTAGACAAAGTGATTCAAGCAAGTGCGAACCATAATGTCATTGTGCGGGATTTGTATCAGCTTGATTTTAATCCGACTCTGACTTGGCAAGAGTTTCGATCAACTATCGAGCATCAATATACTGCGGATGTAGCTGAAGAACATCGCTATTTCCAACAGGCAGATCTTATTACCTTGATTTATCCGCTATGGTGGATGGGCTTTCCTGCTATTCTGAAAGGTTATCTTGATCGTGTGATTGCCTATGGCTTCGCCTATAAAGATGGCAAAGAAAAAAGTATCGGCTTATTGGGCGATAAACGAATTCAGCAGTTTGTCACCCTTGGCAATCCGGTGGAAGAATATCGCCGGCAAGGCTATCTGCAAGCCTTTGAGCATACCTTAGGCTATGGCTTGTTTAGCTTTTGCGGCATTGAAAAGGTCGATATGCATTACTTTGGTGAGATTGGCTTACCAAGTACCGATTATCAGGGGATTTTGCAAGAAGTAGAAAATATAACAAAAACGGCACTCACCATCTGATGAGTACCGTTGGAAAAGGCGATTACTTCGCTAACAGATAGGTTCTTAATTGTGCAAAATCTGCCGCCATTGTGTCCGACAACAGTTCCATTTTGTTATGTTTGTCTAACGCTTCAGGTAACGGTAGTTCAATGCCTAAAATACGCTCTACGCTCTCTTTGAATTTTGCAGGGTGTGCGGTGCAAAGGAAAATACCTGTTTCGCCTGCTTGTAGCTGATCTTTCAACACTTGGTAAGCAATCGCTCCGTGTGGCTCACATAGGTAACCTTCCGCATATTGTGCTTTTAATGCTTCTTCGGTTTCTGCATCATTTAAGGCATCTGAACCTAACTCGCTCAAGTTCCAACCGTTACGTTTAAACAGCTCTTCAACACGTGGCCAGTTGTTCGGGCGGCTTACGTCCATTGCATTTGATAATGTCGCAACCGTTGCATTCGGTTCCCATTTGCCCGATTTGAGATAACGTGGCACAGTGTCGTTCGCATTCGTTGAGGCGATAAAACGCTTAATCGGTAAGCCTAAGGTTTTGGCAATTAAGCCTGCGGTTAAGTTACCGAAGTTACCGCTTGGCACAGAAACTACCACATCGCTACGTTTCTCTTTTGGCAACTGAGCTACCGCTTCAAAGTAGTAGCACACTTGAGCAAGCAAACGGCTGATATTGATAGAGTTCGCTGAGTTTAAGCCGATAGCTTGACGAAGTTCCGCATCATCAAAGGCTTGTTTAACTAACGCTTGGCAAGCGTCAAAGTCTGACTCAATCGCCACGGTACGAATGTTGCCGCCTAAGGTGCAGAACAATTTTTCTTGTAACGGACTGATTTTACCTTTCGGATAAAGAATAACCACATTGATATTTTCCAAACCGTAGAAAGCGTGAGCTACTGCCGCACCGGTATCGCCTGATGTCGCCGTTAAAATGGTAATTTTGCCATCGCCACGCACCGCACTTAATGCCTGAGGCATAAAGCGACCGCCAAAGTCTTTAAACGCAAGGGTCGGGCCGTGGAATAACTCTAACGCATAAATATCCTCATTTACTTTCGCCAATGGAGCAGGGAAAGTAAACGCATTTTTTACCATCGCATTTAAGGTTTCTTGCGGCAGTTCATCGCCAATCAGTGCCGATAAAATCTTTTGGCTACGTTCAACCAGCGGTAATGCTAATAAAGCGTCAATATCGTCAAATTGCGGTAACACTTCAGGGAAAAATAAGCCCTGATCTTTGCCTAACCCTTGGCGAACGCCTTGAGCAAAATTCACTTGTTCTTCGGGATGTTTGATGTTGTATAGGTTCATTAATGTTGTCCTTTATTATGAATAATCGGAAATGGAACGATTGTATCTGTTCACCTTAGTTAGTCAATCACAAGCGGTGAGATTTGTAAGATTTTTTGCAAATGCATCGTTTATAATAAGTAAAGTTAAAGGGCGTTTTTAATTGGTGGAATAATGTCGATAAAGTATAAAATGGTTTTCAGTGATATTGATGGTACGTTGCTTAATTCACAACACCAGATTTCAGCAAAGACAATGCAGGCAATTCACCATATTTCCGAGCTGGGAATCCCTTTTATTTTAGTGTCTGCTAGAGCACCGTCTGCAATGACGAGTTATATGAAACAGCTTAGTTCTGAATTGATGGTTTGCTATGGCGGTTCGCTGATTGTCGATGATAAGCTGAACGCGATTTATAGTATCACTTTATCAGAGAAAGATTTGAGTGACCTTGCTCATACGCTAAAAGATTATGACCATCTTTCGATTAACCATTACAGCTATGAACAGTGGTTTTCGAATAACATTGAAAATAGTTGGACAAGGCAAGAAAGTGAAATTACTCAGTTACAGCCACGTCCTACACCAACCGTGTTACCTGTGACACATAAAATGTTGTTAATCGGCGAAGCTGAAGAGATTGCATCTTTAGAAAGCAACTTACGAGTACAGTTTCCTCATTTATATATCCACCGCTCAAAAGCAACTTATTTAGAAATTATGAATAAGCAGGCGAGTAAAGCCAATGCCATTCGGATTATCCAAGAGTTGCACCAGATTAAAACGGAAGAAATTATTGCATTTGGCGATAATTTCAACGATTTAGATATGATCGAATATGCAGGGCTTGGGGTGGCAATGGCGAATGCCCCAGTAGAAATTCAAGAAAAGGCAAATTATGTTACCCTTTCTAACGATGAAGATGGGGTCGCAGTGGTATTAAATCGGCTATTTTCTTGATTTGTAAAGGTTTAAAGTAAACGTTTGCGTGATTAAGTCGTTGTTTTTATAAGCAAATGCGCTTAAAAAATTAGATCTATATCATAAAATTTACAAAACTCATTTGTAGTGTAAAGTAGTTTTGGTTAATAATCGTATTCGAACATAAAATGTTTGAAATCGAATTTTTCAAAATCACAAAAGTTACAAAGGAGCTTGTATGTTTTCTTTTCTAAAGGCATCTGCACCTGCACCGAGAATTGAAAGTTCTCGTACAGACGCAGAATATCGCAAATTACGTTGGCAAGTATTTGCTGGCGTGTTTATTGGCTATGCGGCTTACTATTTGATTCGTAAGAACTTTTCTTTAGCCATTCCTTATTTAATCGACGAATATGGATTTAGCAAAGCAGATCTTGGTACGGTAGCAGTGGCATTATCTCTCGCTTATGGATTTAGTAAATTCATTATGGGAAATGTTTCAGATCGCTCAAACCCAAAATATTTCATCACTATTGGTTTATTAGGTTCTGCCATCATCAGCTTGATTTTTGGTTTGGTACCGGGTGTACTTTCTTCAATTCCATTAATGATCTTACTTGCCGCCTTAAATGGTTGGTTCCAAGGTATGGGGTATCCACCTGGTGCAAAAACGATGACTAACTGGTTCTCTCGTTCTGAACGTGGAGCTTGGTGGAGTTGGTGGAACGTGTCACACAACTTAGGTGGTGGTTTGATTGGTCCATTGGCGATTTTAGGTTTATCTATCTTCGGCGTATGGCAATCCTTGTTCTACCTGCCAGCATTGATTGCGATTGTACTTGCCTTTGTGGTGCTTTACTTAATGCGTGATACGCCAGAATCACAAGGTTTACCGCCTGTTGATGAATGGAAAGGCGAGAAAGTATTAGAAAAAGTGGAATCAGCGCATACCCTTTCTTCTAAAGATATTTTCTACAAATATATCATCAACAATAAATTCCTATGGGCGATTGCGATTGCGAACGTGTTTGTTTACTTCATTCGCTATGGGATTATTGACTGGGCACCAACCTACTTAAAAGAAGTGAAACACTTTACCGTAGACAAACAAAGTTGGGCATACTTCCTTTATGAATACGCAGGTATCTTTGGTATGCTCGCAAGCGGTTACTTAAGTGATAAAGTATTCAAAGGTCACCGTGCACCGCCAATGTTACTATTCCTAGTGGGTGTATTAATTGCGATCATTGTTTATTGGAAAAACCCAGCAGGCAACCCATTAGTTGATAACATCTGCTTAGTGGCGATTGGTTTCTTAATCTACGGCCCAGTAATGATGATCGGTTTACAAGCGGCAGATTTAGTTCCACGTGTTGCAACAGGTACAGCAACAGGTTTAACTGGTTTATTCGGTTACTTACTTGGTTCTGCAAGTGCAGGTTGGGTAATGGGTAAATTAGTGGACGTTTACGGTTGGGATGGTGGTTTCTATGCCTTAATCGCATCTTGTTTCTTAGGATTCGGTTTTATCGCATTCACCTTATTCCATAGACCTGAAAAACAATAATTTCTCTTAAATATAAAGATAAGGCGACTTAGAGCAAATATGTTCTCTAAGTCGCTTTTTTCATTCCCAATAAAACCAATTTATTCTAAACTTGAGCTTATTTTTAGCATAAAAGGAGTTTCTATGTATCGCACCAATCGAACTATCCCTTTACACAAACATATCGCCCTTGTCGCTCACGATAGCTGTAAACAGAGCTTAGTGGAATGGACAAAGAAACATTGCACTGCGTTAAAATCCCACCAGCTTTATGCGACAGGCACAACAGGTAACCTACTAGCCAAAGAAACAGGCTTAGAAATTACTGCATTATTAAGCGGTCCAATGGGAGGGGATCAGCAACTGGGCGGACTGATTGCGGAAAAGAAAATTGATATGCTGATTTTCTTCTGGGATCCGATGAATGCCGCACCGCACGACCCTGATGTTAAAGCCTTAATGCGTATTGCGACCGTCTGGAATATCCCTGTGGCAATCAACCAAGCATCTGCCGATTTCTTATTACAATCTAGCTTGTTTGAACAAGATGTTGAGATCGAAATTCCTGATTACGACCGTTATTTGAAAGAGCGTTTGAAATAATTGTTTAATCTTTACAAGTGATGGGATATTTTTATCCAAGCTTAAAGCAAGCAGGGACGCCACGCTTGGCGTCCATTGAATATCGCTTTTCACAAATTTAGGAAACGGATGCCAAGTGATCCGCTTCATTTATTTAGAGCATTTTGGGGCAAATGTAGTTTGCCCCTACATTTAATCTATGCTTTTCCTCAATAAGTTACTGTTATTGCCCAAACATCTTCCAAAACGGTACAAATTGTTTAATGCTAGTGAATAAAACTATTCAATAGTAATGAACAAAACCGTTCAACACTAATGAACAAAATTCCATACCTAAAAATCAGTTGGTTCAAATGGGAAATGTTTGTTGATAAGAGTGGTTAATCAATTTGTGTCATATTATCCACAATACCAGTACTTTTCCTTTTTGAAACCTTACTTTTACACCTTATCTAGCATAGCTTGTTGTGCAAAAAAAAACAATATATAATCACAAAATACTCGATTCTAGAGGGGGGGAAATTTTCATCAGCTATTCAAATTTCTTCAAACTATTTATTCATTAACCCAATTTACTTTAACCGAAGGTCCTAGTTTATGTTTTTATCAATCCGAAAATTATTACTTATCGCTATAAGTTTAGGTTTATCAGCCTGTTCATCTGGCTTACACGTTTGGTATAACTCAGCCCCACAGTCTGCAAAATTGATTTGTGGTGGTCAATTTGTAGGTTACACACCATACAATGCTTATTACAATATTTCTGAAGGTGATATTCAGCGTGGTTATGTTCAAGTACAGCCTTGTAAAGCAGTCTGGATGGGAGGTGCTACAGATACTTATCGCAACCGATTCCCTGTTAATTCCAGTAGTCATTCTTACAGTCTAACTGCTGTAAGTAATAATGTTCAGTCTGTAGATGTTCAATTTGCTGGACAGAGAGATGCGGCTTATCAAGCACAGCAACAACAAAATAACCAAGTGATTCAACAAATCTATCAAAATCGCCCTGTGAATACTTTCTGTAATAAGATCGGTGGGCAGGTAATGTGTAATACCTACTAAGGAGTATTAAAATGAAAAAATTATTATCAGCTATTACGATATCTTTTGTGTTATCGGGGTGTATGAATAATATTAGTTTACCGAATACAAATATACAAGAGGTGGTATCTAATTCTGATGAATTAAATTATTTAGGTTTTGTTCTGGGTACAGCTGATGTTTGCAAACATGTTAATCCTAAAATGGAAAAGAAATGGGATAGATATATAGAAAAAGCTTTAAAAATTGCCAATTCGTATAATAAAAATGATAAAGAATATATATTGGCATCATCTGTCAGTAGAGTAGCATCTCCATATATGAGAAAAAATAATATACCGCTGACACTAGAAAACTTTGAAAATATTTATAAACAACAGTTTCAAGACAAATATCTTGAAAAGGCTATTTATAAAGCAGCTGTTGCAGATCTGAAAGGAACAGATCTTTGTTTTACTCCAAATATTGCAGAAAAGTCATTGAAAGAATTTGCTAATAAATTTGGTAAAGGACATTTATTATAAACTTTGTCATAGGCTAATATCATTCTGCGTTATAGAGGATTTAATATAAACCACCTTTAGTAATTTATGCGTAAAGGTGGCTTTTTTTATCATCAAAAAATAAGTTATTTTGCTATGTGTAAAAAATTCTTTTATTGTTTAACTATTATTGTTTTTTCTATTGCATTATTTGTTTTCTCAAGTTTATCAATTTATCAAAAATTTAATACGGAAGGAGCTTGGGAAGCAGCAGTAAATGTATTTACTTTATTAGGTGGAATTTTAGCTATAGGAACAGTTTATACTTATTTTAATATAGAGCAGAAAACTAAAGAGTTTAAGGAGAAACACCAAGATGCGACTGAAGAAATCGATAATGCTAAAAAACTAATAATATTAGAACTTGAAAAACTAAAAAAGAATAATCATACTTTAGATAAACTAATTCAGGAATATGAGATAAAACAAAAATTTATAGATTACATAAAATACCAACAAGGACAAGAACTAGAACTGAAGAAATATGTTAATAAAGAATACTGATCTGTAGAAAACTATTTGTTAGCTAATATAGTTAAAACTAAATGGTTTTTAGATACAGCTATTGATTCAAACGAAATACATTCTATTTTATTTGCAGAAAAAGAACTTATTTGGGGTTATCGTCAATTAGTTGATTTTGATGCAGACTTTTACCGTTTATATATCAATCAAATTTTTAATACGCTACAATTATTAAATGAATACTGTCATCGAGAAAATGAGGAGTGGAAAGATTATTTTCAGTCTGAACTCATTGATTTAATGGTAGATTTTGTCAAGGAAGATGAACGTGATAAAGCAAATATGTTATCACAAGAGCATCTAAAACAATTTAAACAACTCTATGAAGAATATGTAACTACAGATGTAGAAAGAAGTCGCTTCATAAAAGTGATTAATACAGAGAATAAGAAAATAATTAAAATTACTAAAGTATTAGGGTTAAAACCGAATAATATTTTTTGTTTGTGAATTTGGTTATAACATATCCTTCCCCATAAATTCCCCCTGTAAATCAATTTATCCCATCGGGCAAATCGTGTATGATCTGCCTGTTTTTAACCCTATTTTGAGATAATAAGATGAAATGTGAATGTCAAAAAGTGACACATCAACAGCCTGAGTTGTGTGTGGCTTTAACCCAATATCGCTTGATTGAAGTAGCTGGGATTGATGCGGAAAAATATCTGCAAGGACAGCTTACTTGTGATGTGGCGAAACTGGCGGTCGGTGAACAGACCTTAACTTGCCATTGCGATCCGAAAGGAAAAATGAGTGCGTTGTTCCGTTTATATCGTGCAACGGCGGAGCAGTTTTTCCTGATTATTCAACAAGATCTGTTGCCTGAAGCGCTAGTGCAGTTGAAGAAATATGCGGTGTTTTCCAAAGTGACCTTTACTGAATTAGATCAGGCTCTGTTTGGAACGACAAGCGGTGAGATCATTGCAAAATTTAACGAGAATGTGACCGCTTGTTACCTTGACGAAGAGCCTAAACGGGCGATCTTTTGGGGCGATATTGCGGTAGAAACCAATGGCGATGGCAGTTTGTGGGATCTGATTGATATTCAACAGGGCGTGCCGTTACTCTACAAGGTTAATCAGTTTGAGCTAATTCCACAGGCAACCAATCTGCAACTGCTTGATAAAGCAATTTCCTTTACTAAGGGGTGTTATATCGGTCAGGAAACAGTGGCTCGTGCGAAATATCGTGGTGCAAATAAACGGGCGATGTTTACCTTTGTGGGTAATGTGGAAGGAGAAATCGAATTGCCAGCCGTTGTATCTAGCATTGAAATGCAGTTGGGCGAAAACTGGAAAAACACTGGGACAATTTTAGCGGTCCAGCGTTATCAACAACAGCTTTGGTTACAAGTGGTGCTGAATAAAGAACTTGAGCCAGAAGCCAATTTCCGTGTCAGCAATGTCAGCTTGGCATTATTTGAACTGCCTTATAGCTTGGAAGAAAATTGATGTTTGAATATCCAAAAGCAAAGCTCATTGCAGGGGTGGACGAAGTTGGGCGTGGGCCTTTGGTTGGAGCGGTTGTGACGGCTGCCGTTATCCTTGATCCTAATCAGCCGATTGAAGGGCTTGCCGACTCGAAGAAACTCTCAGAGAAACGTCGTCTGGCGTTGGCAGAAGAAATTAAGGCGAAGGCATTATGCTGGTCTTTAGGGCGAGCAGAGCCAGATGAAATCGATCAGCTAAATATTTTGCACGCCACAATGTTGGCAATGCAACGAGCGGTTGCAGGGCTTCGTATTCAACCTGATTTTGTACTGGTGGACGGCAATCGTATTCCAACCTTGCCTATGCCTGCACAAGCGGTCGTGAAAGGCGATAGTCTTGTTGCTGAAATCAGTGCTGCATCTATTTTAGCCAAAGTGGCACGGGATCAGGAAATGGACGAACTGGATAAACAGTTTCCTGAGTACGGCTTTGCACAGCATAAAGGCTATCCAACCAAGCTACATTTTGAAAAATTAGAAAGTCTGGGCGTAACTCCTTATCACCGTAAAAGTTTTGCCCCTGTTGCACAACGATTAACCAAAGAATGAAAAAAGACGAGATTTACTTACAGCGATGCCTTGAATGTGACAGCGTTGTCAGCATAGCAAAAGATCTACCCAATCAGACCGCTTGTTGCCCGAATTGCAATGAAGTGTTGCAATCAGGCAACCGTTGGAGCTTGCGACGTTGTGCCATTATCGCCTTGTCTATTCTTATTTTATTGCCTTTTGGCTTATGGCTGCCGTTGATGAATATCGACCTACTAGGCGTGCCGATTTATGCGTCCGTCTGGGGGGGGTATGGAAAATGGCGACGGAAGGCTTTCCCTACACGGCATTTATGATTTTGCTCTGTTCGGTGATTATGCCTTTTGCCTTTGCAGGCTTGGTGTTGTTGATCTTCATTCAACGGCTAATCCACCATAGACCACGCTACACCTTGATTTTACTCAGCAAAGCGAAACAGTGGGTGATGTTAGATGTTTATCTCGTGGCGATTGCTGTGGCGGCATTTAAAGTGCGTGAATATGCCAAGTTGGAGTTTGACTACTACATTATCGCATTCATAATGACAGCGATTTTAACCACGTTACTGTTTATCAAAATCGATCCGAAACGTTGGTGGGAGCGGTTTTATCCTGAATATCATACACTGCCTGCCGATCACCCTTGCCAGCCAAGTATTTGCTCGGCTTGCGAATATACCTTTGATGAAAATATTGTGGATAAAAAAGGGCGACATCGTTGCCCACGTTGTGAAAGCAATTTAGATGTATCCGACAGCATTAAACTACAACGGGTATGGGCGACTTTGATTGCTGGGGCAGTGATGATGATCCCTGCCAACCTTTTGCCGATTTCATCGACTGAATTTGCTGGGACAACTTCCGCAGATACATTGATGGGCGGGGTGATTTTATTTATGGAAATGGGCAGTTACTTAATTGCAGCCATTATCTTTATTGCCAGTATTGCCGTACCGTTTAGTAAAGTTGCCGTGATTTTCTACTTGTTGCTTGCGATCCATTACCGCTGGAAACACCCAATTCACTGGCAAATGAAACTACTACACTATGTTCACTTTGTTGGACGCTGGTCAATGTTAGACTTGTTTGTTCTCGCACTGATGATGTCTTTGGTTGAACGTGGGCAAATTATCAGCTTCTCGGTGGGTGAAGCAGCCTTTTATTTTGGAGCAGCCGTTTTTCTAACAATGATTTCATCATCAAACATTGATGCCAGAATGTTATGGCGGATACATCGAGAACATAATACAACTCAGCAAAGCGGTTAGATTTGAACAAAATTTTGCAAAGGTTTATACTTCCACCAATAAAATTGAAAAAAGGAGCAAGTTATGCGTGTTGATACTTCTGAACTTTGTGATATTTATTCCGATCAGGTTGATGTTGTTGAACCTATTTTTTCTAGCTTTGGCGGACTTTCATCTTTCTACGGCAAAATTACCACAGTAAAATGCTTTGAAAGCAATGGCTTAATTGCAGAAGTGTTGGAAGAAGAAGGTCAAGGACGAGTGCTTTTAGTCGATGGCGGTGGTGCAGTGCGTCGAGCATTAATTGATGCAGAACTTGCCCAACTTGCCGTGGATAATGGCTGGGAAGGTATTATTGTCAATGGTGCAGTACGTCAATTAGATGTATTGGAAACCCTAGATATTGGTATCCAAGCCCTCGCCCCAATTCCTGTTGGAGCTGATGACTCAATGGTGGGTGAAGTTGATACCCCTGTCAATTTTGGCGGAGTGACCTTTTTGCCTGAAGATTATGTCTATGCGGATTTAACAGGGATTGTGTTGTCGCCTGAACTCTTAGACTTGGCAGATGAAATCGCAGAATAAACTTGTTGTTCACGGACACTTCGGTGTCTGTTTTGTTTTTTAGAAATTGAGATAAAAATCTTTGGTGAGCTGTTTAAATTCATCACGATATTGATGATGCTCATCATAAATCGTGAGCTCTTGTTCTTTTAATGTGAGAGCTTGCAAAGAAAAGGTCAAAACTGACCGCTTGTATGAGCTTGTGGGCGTGGTTTTAATTTTCCAATGCTCAATACAGTAAAGTTGCTCTTGTTCAGCTTGTGAAATCAGTTTTATACCGCTGTCAAAAGGAAGTATAAAACTGATTTTTCCTTGTGGATGTAGCCATTTTTTTGCTTGGATTAGCCAATCTATATGGCGATGAATCACACTTCTTGCTAAATCTCGTTGTTTGCTCTTCGTGGCTAAGCTATGTTCAAAGTAGGGTGGATTTGACACAATCAGGTCATATTTTTGAGTCGATGTCCACTGCATCACATCCGTTTGAAGCACATCAATCCGATCTGCCCAAGGGCTCTGCGCAACATTGTGGCTCGCTTGTTGAAAGGCTGACTCATCAAGCTCAAGGGCGGTAATCTGCGTGGAAGGGGCGCGTTGTGCTAACATCAGGGCGATCAATGCTGTGCCTGTACCGAGATCAAGGAGCGTCTGTGCATGATCTATATTTGCGATTGCCCCTAAAAGAATACCATCGGTGTTGACTTTCATTGCACATTGATCGTGTGCAATGAAAAACTGTTTAAACTGAAACCCCTTACTCATAGGCTATTTTCTGAGTTTGACGGTTTCAATCGCATGATCTTCGCCTTTCACGAGAATTAGATTAGCACGTTCACGGCTAGGTAAAATGTTTTGTTTTAAATTTAATCCGTTGATTTCATCCCAAATCGTTGATGCCGTTTGCACCGCTTCTTCTTGTGTCAATTTTGAATAGTGGTGGAAATAGGAATTCGGATCGGTAAAGGCACTACGGCGGAACTTTAAGAAACGGTGGATATACCATTCTTTCAGTAGGCTCTCATCCGCATCAACATAAATGGAAAAATCGACAAAGTCAGACACAAAAACGCTATGTGGACTATGTGGGTAGTTCATGCCACTCTGTAACATATTTAAGCCTTCTAAAATCACAATGTCAGGTTGATCCACTTCATTATATTTATCAGGGATGATGTCGTAAGTTAAATGAGAGTAAATCGGTGCTTTAACATGGCGCTTGCCTGATTTTATGTCAGAAACAAATTCAATAAGACGATGAATATCATAAGACTCAGGAAAGCCTTTTTTCTTCATTAAGTTACGTTCTTGTAAGGTTTTTAATGGGTAGAGAAAACCGTCGGTGGTGATTAAATCCACTTTACGCTTTTCAGGCCATTCGGAAAGCAAGGCTTGCAAGATACGGGCAGAAGTGCTTTTTCCTACCGATACACTGCCGGTTAAACTGATGATATAAGGTACTTTAGGTGATTCTACATCTAAGAACTTATGTAAAACTTCTTGGCGTTTGAGATTTTCATCAATGTAATAGTTAATCAAACGTGCAAGGGGAAGATAGATGGTACTGACTTCCTCTAAAGACAGTTCTTCATTAAAACCCAAAAGGGGTTTCAGGTCTTGTTCGGTCAGTTTTAATGGTACAGATTTACGGAGTTCTGCCCATTGTTGTCGATCAAAGGTTAAAAAAGGCGTAATTTTGGTGGATTTTGTCAGGCTCATTGCCAAATTCTCTATTTTTCTTATTAAAAGCATCCATCTGAAATGGCATTCATTTTGTGAAATATACAATATAAATGACGTTGATTGGGATTTTATCTAATAAAAATCACGAAAATATCTAAAAAATCAGCATATTGCGTATTTTGTCATCGAAAGAAATGATTTTTTAATTTTTTTGAAAAAAATGCTTGCAAGGTTTTCCGAAATCCCTATAATGCGCATCACTTGCTTACGACAACGCAACGCCGACTTAGCTCAGTAGGTAGAGCAACTGACTTGTAATCAGTAGGTCACCAGTTCGATTCCGGTAGTCGGCACCATTCTAGCTTAAGGTAGACAAGTATTCAATTAACGTGGAGGGATTCCCGAGCGGCCAAAGGGGGCAGACTGTAAATCTGTTGGCTCAGCCTTCGAAGGTTCGAATCCTTCTCCCTCCACCATTTCTTCTAATTGAATCCTGATGGGACAGACGAATTTAGAACAGCGGGCATCGTATAATGGCTATTACCTTAGCCTTCCAAGCTAATGATGCGGGTTCGATTCCCGCTGCCCGCTCCAGCGCTGATATAGCTCAGTTGGTAGAGCGCACCCTTGGTAAGGGTGAGGTCGGCGGTTCAAATCCGCCTATCAGCACCACCTATTCTCTTTCTATCTTCATCTTTTCCTTTACTTTTAAGCAATAATTGATTTTTAAATTTGATTAATGTGCTAAAATAGCATTGATCCTATTTGTTTATAATTAACATTTAAACCTAAAAAAATCTCTAGGTTTTGAGTTTATAAACGAAATAAATGTGTAGTATAATAAGTAGGTTTTAATT
This sequence comes from Actinobacillus indolicus, assembly GCF_004519515.1. Classification (NCBI taxonomy): domain Bacteria; kingdom Pseudomonadati; phylum Pseudomonadota; class Gammaproteobacteria; order Pasteurellales; family Pasteurellaceae; genus Actinobacillus; species Actinobacillus indolicus. The sequence continues at coordinate 1,268,644 of NZ_CP038145.1, forward strand.
TAAAACCCCATAGCACATAGTGTGCTATGGGATTTCATCAACAAAGGAAACTTTACAATGGCTAAAGAACAATTTAATCGTGGCGATAAAGTCCACGTAAACGTAGGTACTATCGGTCACGTTGACCACGGTAAAACAACCTTAACAGCAGCAATCACAACCGTTCTTGCGAAAAAATTCGGTGGTGCTGCACGTGCGTTTGACCAAATTGACAACGCACCAGAAGAGAAAGCGCGTGGTATTACCATCAATACTTCACACGTTGAGTACAACACAGAATCACGTCACTATGCACACGTTGACTGCCCAGGACACGCGGACTATGTTAAAAACATGATTACCGGTGCGGCACAAATGGACGGCGCAATCTTAGTAGTTGCAGCAACAGACGGTCCAATGCCACAAACACGTGAGCACATCTTATTAGGTCGCCAAGTAGGTGTACCATACATCATCGTATTCTTAAACAAATGCGACATGGTTGACGATGAAGAGTTATTAGAATTAGTTGAGATGGAAGTTCGTGAACTTCTTTCACAATATGACTTCCCAGGTGATGACACACCAATCGTACGTGGTTCAGCGTTACAAGCGTTAAACGGCGTGCCAGAGTGGGAAGAGAAAATTCTTGAATTAGCGGGTCACTTAGACAACTACATTCCAGAGCCAGAGCGTGCGATTGATAAACCATTCTTATTACCAATCGAAGACGTATTCTCAATTTCAGGTCGTGGTACAGTAGTAACAGGTCGTGTTGAGCGTGGTATCATCAAATCAGGTGAAGAAGTTGAAATCGTAGGTATCAAACCAACGACAAAAACAACAGTAACTGGTGTTGAGATGTTCCGTAAATTATTAGACGAAGGTCGTGCGGGTGAGAACGTAGGTGCATTATTACGTGGTACCAAACGTGAAGAAATCGAACGTGGTCAAGTATTAGCGAAACCAGGTTCAATCACACCACACACAGACTTCGAATCAGAAGTTTACGTATTATCAAAAGAAGAAGGTGGTCGTCATACTCCATTCTTCAAAGGTTACCGTCCACAGTTCTACTTCCGTACAACAGACGTAACTGGTACTATCGAATTACCAGAAGGTGTTGAGATGGTAATGCCAGGCGATAACATCAAAATGACTGTAAGCTTAATTCACCCAATCGCAATGGACGAAGGTTTACGTTTCGCGATTCGTGAAGGTGGTCGTACAGTAGGTGCGGGCGTTGTAGCGAAAATCATCAAATAATTAATTATTTGATAGAAACGTTAAGCTTAAAAGCGAATAGAGAAGGCTCATCGAAAGGTGAGCCTTTTTATTTGGCCTACAAGCGGTGAGATCTTGTCAATATTTTGCAATTATATAAAAAATGCTAGGTAGTTTTACCTAGCATTTTTGTTAATAAGTTTCCTTGTCTCTTAATAGATGCACATTCCCTTTACGGCGTAAGAAGCCTGAACGGTCGAAGTATTCGATCAGTTGTACGGTCACTTTACGCCCATATTGAATTTCATCTCTAAGCTGATTTACCGAAATTTCGCCGTGTTGTTCAATGAAATTTTTGATAAGTTGAGCAAATGCACTGATCTGTTCATGTAATAGGAAACGGTCTTTGACAATCGGCACTAAATAACCCAACTTTCCTGCTTTATATAGCAAGTTACGCATTTCTGTTTCGTCTATGGAGAGTTCGGAAGCAATATCTCTCACCCATAAGGCTTGATTGGTGCGTTCAAATAGCGGTCGGATTTCTGCCCAAATTTGCAATTCGGCATCGCTGAACTCAATGCGGTGTGTTGGAGTATGGATCCAACCGCGAGTTTGTGCCAAGGTTTTATTCGCAATTAGATCGTCAATCAACGCAAAAATAAGCAGTTCTGCCTGATCTAATGCAGTCATACGATGTAACCGAGCTTTAGTCACTCCAAGCTGATCGCTATGTTGTTGATGATACTCTTCGAGCTTCGCTACAATGTGTTGCTGGATCTGAGTTTTAAATGCCCCGTTAAACAGGTGATTAGCATTGAGATAGTAATCCGATTTTTCCGACAGTTTTTCTAAATCACGAATAAAAATCTGCTCTGCCCACAGTAGTTGGGTCAAATTCACCGCTTTATGTTGCAGATAGAGTGCAATACGTTCTTGATAGCTTGTGCAGTTAGCTAACTGTGAGAGATAACTCAAGCGTGCTTCGCTACGTTTATGGCGTTTCGGCGAGTGGATTTCGATCACTTCCGCACCGGCAAGGGTTTGGCTGTCATCGCCACTACGCAAAATGAGTTTGTCTTCTAAAGCAATATGCAACGGCGTATCTAAAATCAGTTCGGCTATCGCTGTATCATCAGCAAGGCATTGGCTTCTATCCAGTAAATTTAACTTGGCGGTAGTGTGGCTGGCAAAGTGATAGAGATGCACAACATTGTTTTCTTTTAAGGCTTGGGCTGTCGTTAGGCGAACGGTAATGCGGTCGCAAGCAAATTGGGGATCTTGTTGTGTAATCCAGTCGCCACGCTCAATCTGCTCTTTTTCTACATTGGCGATATTTAAGGCTAAACGTTGCCCTGCCACCCCGATTGACGCTTCATTATTTTGAGCGTGAATGTTTTTTATCCGCACTTTCTGACCGCTTGAGAGATAAAATTCATCACCGATAGCTACTTTCCCTGCGACTGCAGTCCCCGTTACAACTAAACCTGCACCTTTCACATTAAATACACGGTCAATCGCATAGCGGAACGGTTTATCTATTTGTGTGCTTTGGTGATTAAGGCTGATCAGGTATTGCTTTAACGGCTCAATTCCCTCGCCTGTCTGAGCCGAAGTCGCAAAGAAATGTGCTGAAGCTAAAAACGGATAACGCTGTTTTAATTGTTCGATCAGCTGGGTTATACGAGTAGCTTCCGCTCTGTCCGCCTTGGTGAGTACGACAATAATCTGCTTAAAATTCAGCAGGCGAAGAATGGCAAGATGCTCTTCCGTCTGCGGTTTAATCCCCTCGTCTGCCGATACCACCAACAAAGCGTGTTGGATACCGCCAAGCCCTGCCAGCATATTAGACAGAAATTTTTGGTGACCCGGTACATCAATAAAACCCAAAATATCATTTTCAATCGGCAAATAAGCATAGCCAAGATCAATCGTCAGCCCTCGTTTCTTCTCTTCAGGCAAATGAGCAGTGTGAGTGCCTGTTAGAGCGTGTAAAAGTGATGTTTTGCCGTGATCGACGTGTCCTGCGGTGACGATGATCATAGTTCCTCCAACATAAAAATAAGTGCCTCAAACTCCGCCACACTTCGCACATCTAGCCACATTTTTTGTTGGGCAAAACGAGCAATAATCGGGTTTGGATAGGCCTTAAACTGTTTTTCTAGTTCAAGTAAATCGCTCTGCTTGTCTGCCGAAATGGTTACGGCAAGCGATGGGATTTTTTCTGTCGGTAACGCCCCACTGCCGATTTGGGCTTCACTCGGTTCGATTTGCAAAAAATAACGGGAATCTAACCGCTTGTAGAGAGCCTCTCTTAAACGTTCCGCTTTCTGTTGCAAGCTATCAAGAGATTGAGTCAGCAAGTGTAAGGTCGGTAAACCGTCCGTTAAACGATCAGGGAAAAGATAGTGGCGTAATGTGGCTTCTAAGCCTGATAAAATCACTTTATCACAACGTAAAACCCGTTTGAGTGGGTGTTGTTGAAGCTGATCGATAAAGGCTTTTTTCCCAACGATAATCCCGGCTTGTGGTCCGCCAAGTAGTTTATCCCCTGAAAACGAGACTAAATCCACCCCTGAAGCAACTTTCTGTTGCACCATAGGTTCAGCAGGTAGGTTTAGAGCTTGCATATCGGTGAGTGAGCCACTGCCTAAATCACTAATCACAGGCAGATTAAACTCTTGCCCTAATGCCACTAACTCTTCTTCACTCACACTCGAGGTAAAACCTTGAATTTGATAATTACTGGTGTGAACTTTCATTAAAAATGCGGTATTTTCGTTGATTGCGTTGCGATAATCTTTTAAATGGGTGCGATTTGTCGTACCCACTTCAACTAACTTGCACCCTGCTTGAGCCATAATATCGGGGATACGGAAAGCACCGCCTATCTCAATTAATTCACCACGGGAGATAATCACTTCTTTGCCTTGAGCAAAAGTAGCCAACATTAGCAATACGGCAGCAGCATTATTATTTACCACGCAAGCCGCTTCCGCCCCTGTCAGTTGTTGCAACAGTTCCGAAATATAGAGATCGCGATGACTGCGTTTACCTGCGTCAATATCAAACTCTAACGCCACATTATTTCGCATTGCATCAGTAGCAGCTGAAATCGCTTGCTCCGACCATAAACCCCGACCAAGGTTGGTATGTAAAACTGTTCCCGTCAGATTAAACACGCGTTTCATCTTGACTTGAGCGAGGCTTTGCAAGCGGTGAGTTAATTCGTTAAAAAGCGTATTTTCCGTTTGTAGAAAATCAGGCAGACTTTGATGTTGCTGAATATGTTGGCGAGCTTGTTCAATCAACAAACGAGCTTGAGTAACAAAGGCTTGATGTCCGAATTGTTGAATTAAATCAGCACCTTGCGGTGTTTTTAGCAGTTTATCAATCGCAGGAATTGAACGAAATAGTGATTGCATAGCAGAAATCCGTCAGAAATTTTGCACAATTCTAATAAATTCAGTAGAATAGTGCCACTTTTTCGGAGGTGTGTCATATCCGGTGATGTGGCAGGACTTCAAATCCTGTTGAGGACGCCAGCGTTCTCGGGTGGGTTCAACTCCCATACACCTCCGCCAACTCAAGTTTCTACACATCTCTCAACGTAAACCAACCTAACAAAACCCCTTGAAAATACTAGCTTCTTAATCTTTCTATTGTCTCTCTACGTCTCTCAATGTATCCTATCATCACAAAAAAATAGTAACAAGATTAGTAACAAGATTTTGCTTTTTGTGTTGGTTACTCCCAAAAAACCATATTTTATTTAAAAAACCTTGTTACTGTTTTTGGTTTAAGGCTAGATGTGCCAATACTTAGAAGAATTTATTGAACGAATAAAACCTTGTTACTATCCTTGTTACTTTTGGTGGATTTTAAAGATGAAATACAAGCTAGTAGATACGCAAATCAGACAAGCGAAACCCAAAGATAAAGATTATCCACTCTCTGACGGTGGCGGATTGCGTTTAATTGTTAGAAAGAGCGGGGCTAAAGTATTTATCTTTAACTACTACAAACCATACACCAAAACGAGAACAAACTTCACTATTGGGGAATACCCTGAAATCTCTTTAATACAAGCAAGGAAAGAACACGCAAAAGCAAGAGCATTACTTGCTCAAAATATCGATCCAGTTAGACAAAGAGAACTAGACAAGCAAGAGCAAGCGAATAGATTAGAATTAACTTTTGGGAAAATGGCGGTGAAGTGGTTCGAAGATAGAAAGCTTAAGGCAGACTTTTCAGAACGAACCGCAAAAGATACATGGGCTTTATTTGAACGCCACATTCTTCCGCATTTTGCCAATTATCCTATTTCAGAAATAACCCCGCTTATTGCAATTAATGCGTTAAAGCCTTTAGAGAGAGCAGGGAAACTTGAAACTATACGCAAAACTATCGCTAAAATTAACGAGGTAATGCGGTACGCTTTACACCGTGGGCTAATAGCAACCAATAATCTTTCTGATATTGGGAAAGAATTCGATAAACCAACACCGCAAAGTATGAACACAATTCAACCTGACGAATTAGCGGAATTTCTACAGGCTTTCTATCAAAAACGAGATGAGGGGCGTTTTGGTTTAAATGTGTTTTATGCCGTAATGTTGGTTCTGCTAACAGGTGGCAGACCATCAGAGATTGCAAAAGCAAAATGGGAAGATATAGACGAAAAAGAAAGGCTATGGGCTTATCAAGTACAGAAAGGGAATAAGAACTTACCTGAGGGCAGAACGCACATTGTTACGCTATCACGCCAATCTATTGAGCTTTTAAACAAGATGAAGCATTTTAATGAGGTAGTAAACGCCAATATTCAAAGTCCTTTTGTTTTTGCTAGTGTTGCTTCAAAGAAAACAGGGCATTTATCTATAGAAGCAATGCGTAAAGCAATTATTAAATCCATTGGTGAAGATCGGCTAACCACTCACGGCATCCGCCATTTGTTCAGTACATCACTCAATGAACAGAATTTTAATGCGGATTGGATAGAGCGAGCTTTATCGCACAAAGATAGAAATCGAATACGAGGCAGTTATAACAAAGCGAACTACTTAGAGCAACGTTTTGATATGTTGCAACATTGGGCGGATTATGTGGAAGAATTAGCACCAAAACCATTTTTATAAGTACCGATAAGTCTAGTTTTACAGCTAGGCTTTTTTATTAGTTTTCTGCAAAAAATCTTATTACTTTGTCTAATAAACAGCCTTGAAACTGTTTAAAAAATCAGTAAAATTATTCTCACCGTAAACAAGCGTAAATGCTTGTAACTCGAATTGAAGTGGATAGGTACGGAGTAGCTACCAAACTGAAAGAGAGTAACCCTATTTGCTCTTTTCCACTTCCTCACCAAATAGGGCAACGCATAGGGGCGAATATGTTTCAATTATCAGATTTATCTATAAAACAAAAATTTACTATTTCTGAAAGCATTCAAATTATAAAACAAGAAACAGGCTTAGATTTAACCATAGATGATTTGCTTGATTACTGCGATGATTTACAAATTTATTTGCATATTGATATAGATAAATTGAGCGTATTGGAACAAGAGTTACTATATCAATCTTTTAAGCGTGGTGTAGTTGTGCTATCTGAAAGTGGGAAATCAAAGATAATCACTAATGATAAAAATAGGATTTATCTAAATTCATTAAAATTCTCTATTTTTGGGGAAATAGAGAATCAAGAAGATAAAAGAGGAGCATTTCATTTTGTGGATTTTCCAGTAATGAAAGGAATATTTGGTATAGCGAATAAAAATTCTTTTTCTAGAAAAAAAAGAGTTGATTATGAAAATGGATATTTCTTTTTTAATCAACTGCTGCCGCCTATCTTAAAATATAGAGATATTCAATTAACAGAAATCATAAACGGCATAGAAAACGAGGAAGATTGCTCTTATTGGAAACTTTTCCAAATTAGACTGGGAAAGATTCCTGTAAGCAATCAAAATGTTTTTATGACAAGATGTTCATTAGAAGATTTTATAAATAAAATGCCGTTTCCTGATAAATTTAAAGAATCACAAACAGATGAAATTATTTCGACTTTAAACCAGCGCATAACCGAATTAGAGCAACAACTTGAGGAGCTAAAACAGAAGCTAGCTCAGGCAACACAATCGCCAACGGTGGACAATAGCCAAAACTACAACCCAACGGAACGAGAAACGCATTTACAAATTATTTATGGGCTTGTTGAGAAGCTGACTAAAAAAGACATCAACCATTCAAAATATCAACGAGGAAATAAGATCAACAAAATGGCAATAGCCAATGACTTAGAAAGAGAGCTACAAGGGCTATTTATAACCCCAAAAACAGCAGAGGGGTTTAGAAATAGACTTACAGAGATTTTGAAAGAGGCGGAATAACCGCCTTTTTCTTTGCAAAAAAATCCGCCAAATCTTACCGCTTGCTATACTTCCCAAAAATTTTATAACTTCCCAAAACACTTCAAAGCTAGACTGTATAAGGCTTTAACTAACTTCCCAAATTCACTTCCCATTTTGTTTTGAGAATTTCCCATAATCCCAAAGCTTACAGCGATTTAATACCCCTACATTTCCAACCATAAACCAACATAAACAGGGGTATTTATATGGAACAAATCCAAAACCAAACCACAACCGAAGCCGTAGAGAAACGTTACTCAATGGCGGAATTAAGAGCATTAAGCGGAGTATCACACGCTTTCATTTATCGACACATTAAAAACGGCAAACTAGCACAACCTGAGAAATGGGGGCGTTCTTCTCGCTGGAAAGAGAGCGATGTAAAAGCGTGGTTGGCTTCATTCCAACAATAAAGCGAGGTGACATCTTATGAAGCAACCTATCTACCCAACCCGAAAAGCGAAAGCTATCAAAGCTCTACTAGAACACCCACAAGGCATAAGTGGACGTGAGATTGACTTTAAATACTTCATCAACTGCGGGCGTAATGAGGTAACGGAATTACCAAGACTACACAATATCGCCATTCATAAAATCAAAAAACCGAACCAACACGGCACAGGGACTTACACAATTTACAGCTTACTCAATGCAAAAGAAGCCTTGAAGGCTATCACATTGCTAAATGGTGAGCGTGCTAAATGTGGTTTACCTATGCTGACTGAGTATGAAACACAACGCTATTTATCACAATTTAGGGGGACGGATGACCGCAGTAATTAAATGCGTAATCGCCAAAATGAACCCTGTGCTAATGGATATAGCAATCAAGCACTACATTGAAAACGGCTCTAAAACGCCTCTATTCACGTTTAAGAGCTTGTATTCAGATGATGAACCTTACCCATTAGATGAATTGCTAATCGTGTTATCTGAGCGAATAGAAACGCTAGCAAGGGAATTTAAAGCAATGCCAAGCGATAGCCTATTACTTCAGTTATCGCCACTACGGAAGAAGTTTAATTCTTTATACAAAATTTCAGTTAAGTAAAAAAAAATATGCACGAAATTTCAGTTAAGGAGCAAGACAATGACAGCAAAAGCTAAGGTGGACGGCTATCAGAAGTTTATAGAAACGACTTCCAAGAACCTTACAACAATCTCAACCGTTACCGATAGAGCAAAACATCAATTAAGTGAGTTTGTCGCAATTCGTGAACAGGTTGAGAGCTTAAAAGAACAAGGCGAAGACCCGTTATTTATGGCTATAAATCCTATTCACGAAATCGGGGAAGAGCTTAAACACTTGGCGGATTTATTAAATTCAATGATTGAGATTAATCAATTCTTTGAAGATAGCTTCAACAAAGAAATTCATAGACGAAAGGGGGAAACGTGTACGGTAGAGCGATAAGAGAAGATTTTGCAAGAGCTTACGCAAAGCTAGGTAATGCAACTAAAGCTCTTATTCAAGTGTTAGGAAGTGAGCGAGCAAACAAAATGCAACGCCACACACTAAGAGCAAAGGCAAGCACTCTACTAAATGACTTCAGAACGGTAGAGATTATCGAGCAAGAGAAAAAATTAATGATTGAGCGAGGGGATTATTTGCCACGTTATCGACTGCGAACATATAGGGTTGATTTAGGGGTTGGAATGCCAGAAGCCAACCAGCAAGCCAAAGAACGCAAGGAAAAGATTGAGCAAGGTTTTCAAGAGCTGAAACATCTTCAAATGAAACTTTATGACGTGGTGACGCAGAAAATGGCTCTTTTAGCAGAAATTAGAGCGGATTATCTGAAATTTAAAAAAAGATCCCCTAGTAAAACTTGATATTTAAGGATCAACCCAATGAAAACAAACCTAAAAGAACTTTTACCAATCACCCAAATATTTAAGCAAGGCGAAAAACAGCCACTAGTAAACGCTAGGGATTTATGGAAATTCTTAGAAGTTGAAACTCGTTTTGATGATTGGTTTAGACGTAACGCCAAAGCCTACGGTTTTAAGAAAGATTGGGATTATTTTTTGGTTGATAAATTTATCAAGCAAAACACTGCTCAATCTTTAATCCTCAAAAATGAGGAGCAAAAAACAAACAATCGGGGCGGACATAATCGCAAAGATTACCTGATTACGCTCTCAATGGCTAAAGAATTGGCAATGGTAGAACGCAACGAACAAGGAAAATTAGCACGCCAGTATTTTTTGAAATGTGAAGATACCTTGTTAAGCATTGCACCTGATTTAGTGGATAAACACCGTCAAGAATGGCGAATTGAGCGAGAAGCCGTTAAAACACCGTTTACTAAGATGTGTAATTCCTTAGAGCGTAACCGAACCCGATTAGGCAAGGAAACCCACAAACACCACTACACCAACGAAGCAAATATGCTGACATCACTTGTATTAGGTATGAATGTTCAGCATTGGCGGACGGCTCACGCTATCACAATCGACACAAGAGAAGCGTTAAATGCGGAGCAATTAGAACGGTTGGAGTATTTAGAACAGGCAGATCAGATTTTGCTTGATATGAATATCAATGATTTCCACCAACGCAAAGCACGATTAGCAGAAATGCTGATGAATAAATTCCAGCAATAAAACAAAACCCCTTAGCCGAAACACTAAGGGGTTATGGAGTAACATACTTATGAAAAGCAATCTTATCAATGTCAAAAGAGATATTACTCTTTTTCATTCAAAAATCAACCTTAATGAAAACATTTCACTTTTCAAAATGCTAAGCGAGGTTTATCCTGCTCACGTTGTAGCAAAATCTACAACCGAGCCTGAGAACTCGAACGATTTATACATGGCGAATAGCACGCCCAAAGCGTGTTTTTTTATTCGTAGCACACGCACACCCAAAGAAAACACAGCCCCGAGAAATCGGGCGAGTGAATTTCTCTCAATGGTAGCGTGTAATGGGAAAGGTTTCGCCCTTTGCTGTGTTCCATGTATCGCAGTTTCTCAGCCCGTTACACGTTACCGCCCAAACCCTGAGAAGTTTAGCGGTAGCCTTCATAAATCATACATGGAGCTATCAAAAATGTTTTACACATTCCTATTTATTCATTCTCGTTTAAGAATTTCTGTATTTGCCAACAGCTTAACAGAAGCCTATTCACGTTTACCAAAATCAGACATTAAACCGCTTTTAATTGCTCGTAAATCATCACAAGCAAATCAGACCGCTTGTCAAACCCCTGAACAAAATAACAGATTGCCAAAAGCAAGCCGTTACGGGTATGATGATTGCACTACTAAAACAGTTACCGGTTATCGCACCTGTAAGATTTGCGATTTTTTTGTATCTCAAATTTCCCAAAATCACGGGATTACTACACCTGTGATCTATTCAGAATTTGCGGTACGGTTGATAAGCCGAGATAAGCCGAGCAATCGGACGAATAAGGCTAGCCGTGTAACTGCGGTAGTTGAGACCGTATCGCACCCATTAGCGATATATCCTTTCAATCACTTACTAAACACAGTTACAAATATGAAAAACCCAACCCAAACCCCAAGCGGAAACACCGCCCGAAATGTATCTATTGCCCTTTCATTTGCGACAAAAGGGGGCGTATATGCGTAATCAAACCCTCACCCAAGAAAAATTACAGCAAGAAATCGCAGAGATTGAGCTTTATATCAAATGGGCTAAACAGCAAGCCGAAGCAGGCGAATTAGAACAAGCTTACAAGTATTTAAGAGTGATTAAACTCACAGGCTTTCAGTATTTAATCGATGTAGAGGGGGAAGAAAATGCGTAATCAAATCAAACCATACGCTTTAGACGAGCAAGCACAGCAATGCTTAAAAGACGGCACAAATACCCTATGGCAAGCCTATACGCTCTTAGAGTTCGTCCAAAAATCGCTAACTGATGACGAAATGATAGACCATTACACCGCATTAAATGGCGTATTGGCATTAATGAGTAAAGGCTTAGATGACTTGGCGGAGGTTTAAGATGAATAACCCATACCAACTCACAGGCTACACCTACAACGGCAAAGGCACACTATTAGGCACATTCGACAAGCACGGGCAAGCGGTGGCGGAAATGCGTTCACGAAAAGTCGACCCGCAAAATGTTTACGTTGATTTCCGCATTGCTAAGGTTTACCAGTATCAAATCAACTGCTTCAACGACAAAGGCGAGCTAGCCAAATGTGGCATATACCAAACCAAAGCACAGGCAGACCTAGCCTATCAGACGCTTAAAGCACAATACAAAACCGTTGAAATGGCTCACATAGGAGGGTTAGGCGATGAATAGCATTCAGCACATCAAAATCCCTTTATCGTTGTTAGATCGAATGAACATAGACCACACACGCATAAACGCCCAAATTAACGCAATGGCGGATAATCCGACCGCTTACACAGGCGAAGTATTAAAACACGCTCTAAGCGTTATTCAGTGGCATTTAGGCGAACAATCGGAGCATTTACAGGTATTACAAAACCATGTTTATAGAATTAATCAACTGATTGATAAAACGGACGAGATTTTAAGCAGGGGGAATGTATGAACGACAAATTAAACTGGGATAACTTCAACGAAGCCGAAAAGGACGCTATCGCAATTGCCTATAAGAATATGTTAGACGGCACAGAAGAGCCGATTTTTCCACGTTGTCACATTCTTTTTGACACACTCAGCGAGTTATTAGCCGATGTCTCAATGGTAACGCCTGAGCTATCAAGCCGTTTATGTGGTGAGTTGCAATGTATTGCTAAAGTGTTGCTAGAGCTTCCGCCAAGCCTGGCAAATCAAGAGGAAATGAGCGACGAAGAAGTACAGAAAACGCTATTGCAAAACATTGTGGCTAGCTTTGTTGCTCGTCAATTTCATCAAATCATTGCTCAATGTAACACAGCTAGCCAAATGGCAGTAATGGGCTTAACAGGGGGCGACAATGAAAGCATTCACTAAGCTAAAAAACGCCCCAAATATGAAACTACAAAAACCTAATGCGGAAAATGCTTATATCATTATCGGCTCTCAAGCGTGGGATTTTGCCAAAGCTCCACCAGCTGAACGCACACAGGGCGAGATAGCACTTGATGATGTGTTACCACAGGGCGAGAAATCGCCTCCTATTGTGCTAACAGGTGAGGTTTTGAAAAACGTTCATCAATACCGCATAGCACCTGAGCAAGCTCACACTATCACACTACAGCGAGCTAACCACGGGGAAGCGGTAAGCGGTGAGATTATTGCTAAACTTTGCTTAAACCTTGCTAACAACACGCAGGCAAAAGCCATTCACTACATTGACGAAGCCGAGCAACACCTAGAAGATTTAAGCGGATATATCGAACGCATTCGACAAGGTGAAGCAATGGCGGAAAATGTGGCGGAAGTGACCGCTAGCGATGATGTGAATGCTGACATAGATAAACATAAGCCTTATGTCGAAAAACGCACAGAAAACGGCGTAGAGGGGCTTTATCGCATTACCCCGAAATACGACAAGGACACAGGCGAACTGCTCTCAGAACGCACGGAATGGCTCTCAGATGAAATCGCAGTGGTTGGCATAGGGCAAAGCGAGGCTGAACATTATCTCGTGCTAGAGTGGACGCCTGAGGGCAAATCGCAACCAGTCAAAGAGGCGTTATCCTTAGGGGATTTAGGCGAACGTGAAGGGTGGCGACAGCTCAAAGCCAAAGGGCTACGTTTAACTACTCGCACCTACCTACGCAACGAGCTAGCGGACTATTTACAAAGTAGCGGTAAGCGTACCCTATGGCACATCACCAACGCTACAGGGTGGCATAACGGGGCTTACATTTTGCCAAACGGGGAAGTATTAGGCGAACCTGAAACACCTGTGCTATTTAACCGACAATCCGCCACCGCCAGCGGATACGACACCAAAGGCACAATAGAGAGCTGGAGGCAAGAGATTGCGGATAATGTGCGAGGCAATCCTTCAATGATGTTGGGCGTGGCTTGTGCTTTATCTGCCCCGATAATGAACATCATAGAGGCTGAGAGCTTTGGGGTTCACTTATTCGGTGGCTCAACCGCAGGCAAAACCACTACCGCAAACATTGCCAGCAGTCTATACGGACACCCTGACAAAATTCGCTTATCGTGGAACGCAACAGGGCTAGGCTTAATCAATGAAGCCTCAGCAAGAAATGATAACTTCATGCCACTTGATGAAATCGGGCAAGGCTCAAACCGCAAGTACATAGAGCAAACCGCCTACGCTTTATTTAATGGCATGGGGAAAATACAGGGAGCAAAAGACGGCGGTAATAGAGAGCTACAACGGTGGCGGATTATGGCATTTTCTACGGGTGAAATTGACCTAGAGGGCTATTTGTCGATGGGAGGCATTAAGACAAACGCAGGGCAATTAGTCCGCTTGCTGAATGTACCTATCACAAGGGCGAAAGTCTATCATTCATTCCCTGACGGCAAGGCACACGCCGACCACTTGAACTATGCGAGCAAGCAACACTACGGAGCAGTTGGCAGGGCGTGGATTGAGTGGCTAACAGTGGAGGACAATCAGAAAGTATTGATTATTGTCCATAGCCAAATGAAAACAAAATGGTTAGACCGCTTGCCAAGTGACGCAAGTCCACAAGTTCAACGAGTGGCTAGCCGTTTTGCTATCCTCGAAACTGCCTTGCAATTAGCGAGCTTTCTCACAGGGTGGGATATTTCCGCCAACGGTGAGGCGTTGCTACATTGCTTCAATGAATGGATCAATATCTTTGGACTACATAGCCAAGAAGAAAAGCAAATCATTGAGCAGGTGAACGGCTGGCTATTAGCAAATGCTGAGGGGCGGTTTATCGAATACCCAAACAACCCTGAACAGCGAGCCATCTCGAATATCGCAGGCTATAAAATCATTCCTCAACGAGATAATGAGATAGAGAGCTTTTATCTGTATCCATTAGCTTTTGAGGAAGCGATAAAGGGACACCCAAAGGAGCAGGCTTGTAAAATCCTATCAGATAAAGGAATGCTATCTAAGGGCGAAAATGGCTATAGATACTTAGTAAGAATACCAAGCAGGATAGATCCGAAACGTACAAGATGTTATCTCGTTTTCCCACTTGTTGAAAGTGACGAAGCATAAAAAACCATAACAAACCATAACATCAAGTGTTTTTGTAGTCTGTATGCTACATTGATAATTTAAGAGCTTTCCAGAGATGGTTAGCTCTTTTTTTTACCTTTACAAAAAATTTTTTTTCCATACGCGTAGTTTTTTAGTAGTCCAATTAGTCCAAAACACCTATTTAAAAAATAATATCTTTATTTATCAATATATTACATAAAATTCATTGGACTAATTTTTCTTTTTTTGGACTAATTTCAGGGCATTTTGGACTACTCAAAAAATGAACAATAAGAGTATTTTGTTAGTTTTGGACTAATTTTGGACTACATTGGACTACTCAATTAGTCCAAAAAACGCCACTTAAGTATTTGATTTTAAAGGATTGGACTAATTGGACTAATTGGACTACTGTTTTTTACTAAATATAAAAAAAATTTTTTGAAACAGTAAAAGTGGCGGAGGGGTGGCGTTTTGGTTTCTGCGGATAATATCTCTTTTTATGCTACACATTTTGGGGAACAGCAATAAATTAGCTTTTATGATGTATCTATACGCAAAAAGAGTATATAATAGAACTATACGCAATTAACGGATTTATAGAATGAATTTAACTTTTATTGAATTACCACCATTCGAAAGATTTAGAGCGGAGAATTTAACAGATGAAGAGTATAGAGCTTTCCAAAATGAATTATTAGAAAACCCTGAAAAAGGCGATGTGATACAAGGCTTAAAAGGATTGAGAAAGATAAGAATAGCAGACAATAAGCGGAACAAAGGCAAGCGAGGAGGAGCAAGGGTTATTTATTACTACTTTCAAACCAAAAGCCAAATATTTTTAATTATGGCTTACGGCAAAAATGAGCAAACCGATCTAACGTTGGAACAACAAAAATCACTAATTACAATAATTGAACGTATCAAAACAAAACTATAGGGGAACTAGAATGACAAAGTTTTATAATGATTTAATGGAAGGCTTAACAGCAATGGAGGAGTTTTTAGATGGGAAAAGAACGCTAAAAATGGAAAGCTTAGCACGCCCTGAGCCTTTAGAAATGCGAGCAGAAGAAATCAAAGCTATTAGAGAGGAGTTAAACCTATCACAAGCATTATTTGCTTTAAAATTGCGGACAAGTGTAAGAACCTATCAAGGGTGGGAGCAAGGCAAAAGCAAACCAAATCAGCAAGCTATGCTCTTGCTTAAAATGGTACAGAAATCACCTCAACTATTTGAACAAATTGCGAATGCTTAAATTCATTAATAGAACGCTTCTCAAAAATCTATGATTGCGATGTTAAGCAGATGTACTAAACAATAAGCCTTACATTTTTTGAATGTAGGGCTTTTTTGTGGGCTTTAAGAATTAGGGGGTTTATACAAAATTATACATAGGAAATATAATTATATATTTGCTCCAATTAAAAAGGTACTCCCGACGGGGTGGGGGTTTCCACGGGGTTGCGGCGGCGTGGTTTTCGGCAATTTTTCGGGGTTCTAGCCATCATCATCTTTTGATTAAAAGTGAATAATTATGCCTAGAATGATGGCGGTAGATGTCGAATTTGCTGATATTGGTTTTCTTCAGCCTCTTAAAATTGCAAGGCGTGTTATTTTAAGTAAATGGATTATCCTAAAATTAAATCGTTTCCTCAATTTTGAGGAGATGACACCTTAAGCATAGTTATATCACCATAGTAAAAAGTGAACGTTCTTCACCTGAACCACCAATTTTAAAAACAATCCTATACAAGTGATAAACTTCAAAATTCTGTAGTGTTTAGCTACTAAAAATTGATTAAATAACAATCTATTTAGTGGTATGGAATGAAAAATAGTAACAAGATTAGTAACAAGATTTTAAGTTGCAAAAATAAAATCTTTAAATTTCAAATGGTTAAGCTATGAGTTGGACTCCCATACGCTCCGCCAATCTTTTCTCTTCTAAAACTCCAGCTAAAAATTTGCAAAACTTTTCATAAATCTAACCGCTTGCTATGGCATTTTGCCTGTTTCTTCACTTTTCTATGGTATAATTCGCGCCTTTTAAAATAAGTAGAATAAAGATGGTCATGAATTTAGTTCAATTTTTAACAGAGACATTAGAAGGGCTCAAAGCTCAAGATATTCAAGCGATAGATGTGCGTGGAAAATCCAGTATTACCGATACTATGATTGTATGTACGGGGACATCAAGTCGCCATGTGGCATCAACGGCGGATAATTTAATTGAAGAAAGTAAAAAAGCGGGTGTTGAAGTTTTTGCTCACGAAGGTAAGTCTGTCGCAGATTGGATCGTTGTCGACTTCGGTCAAGCGATTGTGCACATCCTACAACAAGATAGTCGTGAAATGTATCAATTAGAGAAACTTTGGGTATAGATGAAAATTCAATTAGTGGCAGTGGGAACTAAAATGCCTGATTGGGTTACCAAAGGTTTTGAAGAGTATCAACGCCGTTTCCCAAAAGATATGCCTTTTGAGCTTATTGAAATTCCAGCTGGAAAGCGTGGCAAAAATGCGGATATTAAGCGTATTTTAGAGCAAGAAGGTAAGGCAATGTTGGCTGCTTGCGGGCGTGGAAAAATCGTTACGCTAGATATTCCAGGTAAACCATGGACAACGGAACAGCTTGCCCAGCAATTAGAAAGTTGGAAAAACGACGGGCGAGATGTGTGTCTATTAATTGGTGGGCCTGAAGGCTTATCGCCTGAATGTAAAGCTGCCGCAGAACAGAGTTGGTCTCTTTCACCGCTCACTTTACCGCACCCCCTTGTGCGAATAGTGGTGGCAGAGAGCATGTACCGAGCTTGGTCTTTAACCACAAATCACCCTTATCATCGAGAATAATGACGCATGATTGGTAAATTAGGCAAACTCACGAAATCAAAACGTTACGAAAAAGTGCGTAATGGGCAAGCAGAGTTAAATTTGTTTGTTCGTCGTGCTTTCGTGGCTTTTATTGGTGTTCTTGTCCTTACAGGTGTATTACTGACTAACCTTTATCATTTACAAGTTGTTGACTATGATTCTTATCAAACACGTTCGAATGGCAATCGTATTAAATTATTACCTGTACCGCCTACACGTGGATTAATTTACGATCGTAATGGTAAAGTCTTAGCCGAAAATTTAACTTACTTTGGCTTATACATTGTGCCAGAGAAGGTAGATAATTTAGAACAAACATTAGAAGAGCTTAAGCAACTCGTTGGCTTGAGTGATGAAGATATTGAGAATTTCCGTAAAGAAAAAAAACGAGCCTCACGTTATACCCCAATTTTATTAAAGCCCGATTTAACAGAAGAGCAAATTGCACGTTTTGCTGTGAATCAACACCGTTTCCCAAGTATGGATGTTCACGCATATTTCAAACGTAATTATCCTTATGGTGATGTCTTGACCCATATTTTAGGCTATGTTGCGAAAATTAACGATAAAGATAAAAAGCGTTTAGAAGATGAAGGAAAATATGGAAATTACGCGGGAACATCTGATATTGGTAAATTAGGGATTGAAAAATTTTATGAAGAACAACTTCATGGCATAACCGGTTTTGAAGAAGTTGAAATCAACAACCGTGGTAAAGTCATCCGTAAATTGCGTGATCAGCCTGCTGTTGCTGGCGGAAGTATTCGATTAACCATTGATATTGAATTACAGCGCTTTGTGGCAAATTTATTGGGTAATCAGAAAGGGGCGGTAGTTGTCATGGATCCGAAAGATAGCAGTATTTTAGCTATGGTGACGAACCCAAGTTATGATAATAATTTATTTGTCGATGGAATTTCGGGAAAGGATTATAAGCAACTTCTAGAAGATCCTGATCGTCCGCTATATAGCCGTGCAACTCAAGGAACTTATCCCCCCGCATCAACCATTAAGCCTTTTATGGCAGTCGCAGGGCTAAGTGAAGGTAAAATTACCCCAAGTACAACTATTTTTGACCCTGGTTTTTGGATTTTACCTGGCTCAACACA
This sequence comes from Actinobacillus indolicus, assembly GCF_004519515.1. Lineage (NCBI taxonomy): Bacteria > Pseudomonadati > Pseudomonadota > Gammaproteobacteria > Pasteurellales > Pasteurellaceae > Actinobacillus > Actinobacillus indolicus. The sequence goes on from NZ_CP038145.1 coordinate 1,287,339, forward strand.
ACGTTTCCGTGACTGGAAAAAGAGTGGTCATGGCAGAACGGATGTGCATAAAGCGATTGTAGAATCTTCAGACACATTCTTTTATCAACTCGCCTACGATATGGGGATTGATAAAATGTCTGACTGGATGAAAAAGTTTGGTTTTGGTGTTAAAACAGGGATTGATTTAGCAGAAGAATCTGTCGGTATTATGCCTAGCAGAGAGTGGAAACAAAAACGTTATAAAAAACCTTGGTTACAAGGCGATACAATTTCCGTTGGCATTGGACAAGGTTATTGGATTTCTACGCCATTACAATTAGCTAAAGCGACAGCCGTCTTAATCAATGATGGAAAAGTGAACACCCCTCACTTAATGAAAGAAGTGATGTCCACCAAAGTGACACCATATAAAGATCCGCTGTTGTATGAAGATATTACTGGTGTTTCTAGTCGATATTGGCAACTGGCTAAGTTAGGTATGTATAACGTTATTAATGCAAGCAACGGAACAGGTAAAAAAGCCTTTGCAGGAACAGCATATCGTGCAGCTGGAAAAACGGGTACAGCACAAGTCTTCAGTTTAAATGGGCAAAACTACAATGCAAAAGGATTGAAAAAAGATCTTCATGACCATGGTTGGTTTATTGGTTATGCACCTTATGAAAATCCAAAAGTGATTATTTCAATTATTTTAGAGAATGCGGGCGGTGGCGGTAGTACTGCAGCACCAGTTGCTCGTAAGATCATGGATTATGCATTGTTGCATTTGCTTAAATCTACAGATTCGCAAAATGTGGAAACAAAATCACCGCTTGCTATTGAAGCTACAGAGGGATTAAGTGAATAAATCATCATTTTTAAGCCGTTTTTGGAAAATTTTTGCCTTAGATATATGGCTCCTAGTTGGTCTGTTTGCTATTACAGGCTATGGTTTACTGGTTCTTTATAGTGCTAGTGGTGGCAGTGAGCGAATGTTTACCAATAGAATTATCCAAGTTTGTCTAGGGCTTGGTGTTATGTTCGTAATGGCAATGTTTCCACCTCGGTTTTATGAGAAACTTTCTCCATATCTCTATGTGGTTTGTATTATTTTGTTAGTACTCGTGGATTTAGTGGGTGAAACGAGTAAAGGTGCACAACGTTGGTTGAATTTAGGTTTCGTTCGGTTTCAGCCTTCAGAAATCGCAAAACTTGCGGTGCCATTGATGGTGGCGGCTTATTTAGGTAAACGCTCACTTCCACCCGATTTTAGAGATACGGCTATTGCTCTTGCGATGATTATTGTTCCAACTTTGTTGGTTGCAGCTCAACCCGATTTAGGAACCTCTATCTTAGTGTGTGCCGCTGGGGTATTTGTACTTTTCCTTGCTGGATTAAGTTGGAAACTTATTGGTGCTGGCGTGGTCTTTTTAGCAGGCTTTATTCCAATTATGTGGTTTTACTTAATGCATGACTATCAGAAAACTCGAGTGATGACATTAATTGACCCAGAGAAAGATCCGTTAGGAGCTGGTTATCATATTATTCAGTCTAAGATTGCGATCGGCTCAGGTGGCATTGAAGGAAAAGGCTGGATGGAAGGTACTCAATCACAATTAGAGTTTTTGCCTGAACCGCATACCGATTTTATTTTTGCGGTATTAAGTGAAGAACACGGTATGATTGGGGTATTAATTTTATTGGTGATTTATCTTTTTATTATTGCTCGAGGCTTAATGATTGGAGCAAAGTCGGGTACTGCATTTGGACGAATTTTATCTGGCGGAACATCGCTACTTTTTTTCGTTTATGTTTTTGTGAACATTGGTATGGTGAGCGGTATTTTACCTGTCGTAGGTGTACCATTACCCCTTTTTAGCTACGGTGGAACATCTTATGTGACGCTTATGGCGGCTTTTGGATTAATGATGTCGAGTTATGTTCATCGTGAACGTCGAGACAAAAATAATCCTTATACTAAATTATAGTGTGGATTTAGTTGATAAATTTACATTGTATTATTAAGAGGAACTTCTATGAAACTAACCAAAATTGCAACAATATTATTGGCTAGTCTAGTGGCATTTAGCCCGTTAGATTCAATTGCTGCACCACAAAAAACAAAAAGTGTGGTAGCTCAAAAAACACAAAAGAAAGCCGTAGCTAAAGTTGTAAAAAAATCAGCAACAAAGAAAAAAGCTACCGCTAAAACTGTGAATGAAACACAAAAATTATATGGCGTAAAAGGTGCAGTTTTAAAACCTGTTAAGGTATCAACTAGCCAGAGAACTTATCGAGAAAAAGGTAAAACCCATAAAATTATTGGAAAAGAAGCCTCTAAACAATATAGTCAAACAGGGGTAGCTAGTTACTATGGCGGTGAATTCCATGGAAGAAAAACAGCCAATGGCGAGATTTTTAATAAACATGCTTATACCGCTGCACACAAAACTTTAGCGTTAGGTTCTTATGCATTAGTCACAAATTTACGTAATGGAAAAAAAGTGATCGTAAGAATCAATGATCGTGGTCCATTTAGTAAAAGTCGTATTATTGACTTATCAAAAGGCGCTGCAAAAGAGATTGGTATGATTCAATCTGGTACAGCTCGTGTTAAAGTTGAGGCAATGCAAGTTGATAGCCAAGGTTATATTATCGGTAAAGGGGCTGAAGCTCTTTATCATTTGGCAAAAAGAGAAGGCTTAAATTTAAAAGTAAAAAAATCAGGTGATTCATTAGCCATAAAAGCGACACCGGCTACACAGGTAGAACAGACAACCAAACCGGCAACACAAGCGGTCATATCCCAACCGAAATTTGCAGTAAAAGTTCTGCAATTAAAAACAGAAAAAGAAGCGAAGAAAGTGGCAAATGCGGTGAAAGCAAAAAGCCATATTATAGAAAAAGGCAATCGCTTTAATGTTGTGATTGATGTTGCATCGGCAAATGAATCAATAAAAGTAAGACAGCAGCTCAACCGTTTGGGCTATCGTGTGATAAGTTATTCAGAAAAATAGATAGGATTTTATATGTTGAAAAGTAAATTACTTAAAACAGCAAGTTTATGTGCACTTGCTTTTTCTAGCTTAAATGTTGCTTATGCTAACGATATCGATTTTGGTATTCCTGCACCTCAGTTAAATGCGCAAACATTCATTCTAATGGATTATAATTCAGGTGCTGTATTGACCAGCTTAAATCCAGATCAACGCCAATATCCTGCGAGTTTAACAAAAATGATGACGAGCTACGTTGTCGGTGAGGCATTAAAATCTGGAAAAATTAAAAATGAAGATTTAGTGACAGTAACAGAGAGTTCTTGGGGGCAAAAATTCCCAGGATCATCGAAGATGTTTCTCAATTTAAATCAACAAGTTTCAGTCTCTGATCTTAATAAGGGAATTATTGTTGTATCAGGTAATGATGCCTGTGTGGCAATTGCGGAACATATTTCAGGTTCACAACAAGCCTTTATTGATGTGATGAATAAATATGTGCAACAGTTTGGTTTAAAAAACACTCACTTTGCAACGGTACATGGTTTAGACCATCCAGAGCAATATTCTTCAGCACGTGACATGGCGATTATTGGTGCTCATATCATTCGTGATTTACCTGAAGAATATAAGATCTATGCAGAGAAAGATTTCACCTTCAATAAAATTAAGCAACCTAACCGTAATGGTTTATTGTGGGATAAATCTATCAATGTAGATGGGATGAAAACAGGCCATACCGATAAAGCTGGCTATAATTTAGTTGCGTCCGCTTACAATACTAATACGCGTCTTATTTCAGTTGTGATGGGTGTGCCAACCATGAAAGGCCGTGAAGTAGAAAGCAAAAATCTATTACAATGGGGTTTTGCCAACTTTGAGACCGTTAAGCCACTTTCAGCGGGGCAGAATGTATTAGAGCAAAGTGTTTATTATGGTGATGTGGGTAAAATTCAGCTAGGTACATTAAATGATAGCTATATTACTGTGCCAAAAGGAAAAGCCGCAGAGCTTAAGGCCCGTTATACGTTGGATAAAAACAATTTAGAAGCACCATTAGCTAAAGGTCAAATTGTAGGGAAAGTAATTTATCAATTAAATGATAAAGATATTGCTTCTATTGATCTGCAAGTCATGCAAGATGTTGAAGAAGCAGGTATTTTTGGCAAAGCGTGGGATTGGATAGTCTTAACGGTGAAAGGGCTATTCAACTAATTTCCGCCTCTTGTAATTTAAATAATGATCCCCATTTAGGAGACATCTTACAAGCGGTGGGATTTTGCAAAAAATTTGCAAGATCGCACCGCTATCACATTCATAAGGATACGAAATGGCAGAAACAAAAAACGTAAATTTAGCCGATATTCCACAACAAAAATTAAAAGACTTACTTGAATTTCCTTGTTCATTTACTTTCAAAGTGGTGGGGGCGGCTCGTGAAGGTCTAATCGATGATGTCGTGAGCGAAGTGCAAAAAGTGGTTAAAGGGGACTATAACCCGTCTCTCAAAGAAAGTGGTAAAGGGACTTATCATTCGGTATCCGTCACCATTCAAGCCGAAAATATCGAACAAGTCGAGACATTGTACGCTGACTTAGCCAAAATTGAAGGCGTGAGAATGGTGTTGTAATAAAAATTTAGGGGAATGAAATGACACTCTTTCAACGTAAGAGCCAAGCCCTACAAGATGCGGTTGATTCATTTGCGTTAGAATTTTTATCTCCAACCCAAGAAAATCTTGAACAGATGTCTGCTTGGTTAGCAGGGGAAATTAATGATAAACAGTTAATGGAGTCGGCTTATGAAATATGGGAGCGGACGAGATCCCTATCTTAATCAAGCAGGTATCTTAAAAAATAAGCTTGGGGCAAAGACAGAAGAAGAGCTTGATCTAGCGGAAACCATTTTTGTTCTACGAAAACTGACCTTGTTGTTACAAAAACCGCTCGAAGGAAAATTTGATTTAGCACATTTAAAGGCTATTCATAAATTTTTATTTGAGGACGTCTATGAGTGGGCAGGTGAGTTGAGAACAATCTCAATCAGTAAAGGATCTTCTATGTTTGCGTTACCTTTGCGGATTGAGCTTGAAGCGAATAAACTCTTTGCTCAACTAAAAGCAGAGAACTATTTGCGAGAACTGGCGTTAGAGCCATTTATTCAGCGTTTAGCTTTTTATTGGGGTGAAATTAATATGTTACACCCTTTTAGAGAAGGCAATGGCAGAACGCAAAGGGCTTTTTTGATATTACTTGCTCGACAAGCTGGCTATCAAATACATTTTGGTCAGTTAAGCCCCGAAGAAAACATTGAAGCATCCATTAAATCACAACGTTGTGATTATAGCTTGCTTGAACAGATTATTAGACAACGGATAAAACAGTTATAACCTATGCCCCAACTTATCATTCGCCAACTTGGTGTGCAAGATTACCAAGAAATTTGGCACAAAATGCAGGATTTTACCGATAAGCGTGATGAACAGACCGCTGATGAAATTTGGCTGGTTCAGCACCCATCGGTGTTTACTCAAGGTTCTGCTGGGAAACCTGAGCATCTGCTCAATCCAACGAATATCCCCGTGGTACAATCGGATCGTGGTGGGCAGATTACCTATCACGGTTTAGGACAGCAAATTATGTATGTGCTGATTGACATTAAACGCCACAAAGCAAAAGGTAACGATTTGAGCGTACGAGATTTGGTGACGGCATTGGAACAATGTGTAGTGAAAACCCTTGCAGATTATGGGATTGATGCCTATCCAAAACCAGATGCCCCCGGGGTGTATGTGAGCGGTAAGAAAATCTGTTCCCTCGGGTTACGCATTCGTAAAGGCTGTTCGTTTCACGGACTAGCGTTGAATATCCAGATGGATTTAACGCCGTTTCGCAACATCAACCCTTGTGGCTACGCAGGGTTGGAAATGTGTCAATTGGCTGATTTTGTCGCTGAAGCTGAAGCCGATTGCGACAAAGTTTCGCCTAAATTGGTCGATTACTTTACCCAAATTCTCGGCTATAATAAGCAACAAATTATTAACAAATAGGACAATTATCGAATGGGTACACCTTTTAAAATGGAACGTGGCGTAAAGTATCGTGATGCTGCTAAAACGTCCATTATTCCCGTTAAAAATATCGATCCCAACCAAGAATTACTGAAAAAACCTGAGTGGATGAAAATTAAACTGCCAGCCAACTCAGCGAAAATTGAAAGTATCAAAAACGGTATGCGTCGCCACGGGTTACACTCTGTGTGCGAAGAAGCCTCTTGCCCTAACTTGCACGAATGTTTTAATCACGGCACGGCAACCTTTATGATTATGGGGGCAATTTGTACTCGTCGTTGCCCATTCTGCGATGTGGCTCACGGCAAGCCGTTGCCTTTAGATAAAGACGAGCCGAAGAAACTGGCGGAAACCATTCAGGATATGAAGCTCAAATATGTGGTGATTACTTCTGTGGACCGTGATGATTTGCCTGATCGTGGTGCAGGACATTTTGCGGAATGTGTGAAAGAAATCCGTGCGTTAAACCCTGGGATTAAAATTGAGATTTTAGTGCCAGATTTTCGTGGTCGCATTGAACAAGCGATTGAAATTTTAAAAGAAAATCCACCAGATGTGTTTAACCATAACCTTGAGAACGTGCCACGCCTGTATAAAGAAATTCGTCCAGGTGCAGATTATGAATGGTCGCTCAAATTGCTCAAGGAATTTAAGGCGGTTTTCCCAAATATTCCAACTAAATCAGGCATTATGGTCGGTTTAGGGGAAACCAACGAAGAGATTTTACAGGTGATGCAAGACTTGCGTGATCACGGGGTCACAATGCTGACATTAGGGCAGTATTTACAACCAAGTCGCCACCATTTACCAGTGGCACGTTATGTTCACCCAACGGAATTTGATATGTTCCGTAAAAAAGCCAACGAAATGGGCTTTGAACACGCTGCCTGTGGACCTTTCGTCCGCTCTTCCTACCACGCAGATTTACAAGCGAAAGGTGAGTTGGTGAAGTAAAAGGATAAAAATTTTAAAAATTGATCTGCCCTCAAAAGTGGAATTAACCTCCTACTCATTAAGGTGCAGATCAATAATCCTTTAGTCTAATAAATCTTCACCACCTTCTTAATCCCACAATACTCTGCAAATTTAGCCAATTCATCGACTTGTTCATTGGTAGGGACAAAAGGGGTTAATCCTTCAGGATCTCGGCTTCCTTTGGTATGCACTCGGATAATTTTGAAGGCGACATCAGGGTAAGGCATCAGTAAATCAGCAACCTGTTTGACTAATGCTTTGCTATCAAAGAACTCCGTCAAATAGACTAAACGCACTTCTTCCACCTTTCCAAGCGGTAACAATTTAGCTAGATTTTGCAAATTGCGATCTAGGTTCTCACTTTTGATATGTTGATAGCTCGGAATAAGTTGGTTCGGTACTTTCCCTGCTTGGTTTTTACGTTCAAAACAGAGCGTCTGCAATCCTAAGCCTTGCCCTTTTAAATCAAACAGGAATTTATCCGTCACATCAATTAAAGGAAGCGTTGTTTCATAATCAAAAAAACCGCTACTGTCTAAATAGCACGTAAGCCCCTGTGTTTTGAGAGCCTTAAATAGCGGTACTAATTTTTTATGATGAATCGTCGGTTCTCCCCCCGAAATTGTGACACCACGAATAAAAGGCACTGCGTCCATCACTTGCTCGTAGAGATATTGTAGGCTCACTTGCTTTGCATCTGCCGTATAACGTGGAATGGTTTCGGGGTTATGGCAATAGAGGCAATTTAGCTTACAGCCCTGTAAGAAAATAGATGTTCGATTGCCTTGCCCTTCCACGTTTGAGAACGGAATAATACGGTGCAAAGGGACAAAAATCTCAGATAAAGCGGTCATTTCCATTGAATTTTTTACAAATTAGCCCTTCACATCTTGTTCATCACGTAATTGGCGATCAAACACATTAGCACATTCATCCGTACCTGAACCGTACCACGTGGTATCTCTTAACACCGCTTCACCTTTGCGGAAACGTTCTACTTCGCTTTTCTTCACCAAATAGCCTGTTACTCGAATCAAATCGGTGTTTTTCAAATAAGTGGTAATGTATCGATAGTTAAGGGCAAATGCACCGTCAATAATATCGACAACCGCATCAAGATGATCGACATAGGTTTGGTCAAAGGCAAACAGATCGCCCGTACCCGATGGGAAGTATTGATGGAACGGAGCAGACTGCTTTAAGTGAGCAAGCAATGTTGGCTCTTCGCCGACACGCACTCGGTGAGCTGGTGCATTTGCCTTATCTTCTTCGTGCATACTTGCCCCAACTTGTGCGTGGAGCAAATAGCGGTTGCCTGTGCGTTCTGCATAAAGGCCTTGGTGAGCATTAGTTACTTCACGCAATTTTTCCATAATTTGTGTCGCAATTTCATCGCCACGTTTGCTCTTACCAAAGGTTTCATCTAAACCTTCTTGTTTAAGTAGATGATTGGTCGCATCTGCAAGCCCAACAATCGCAAACATTCCCGTGAAGTTAGTCCGCTCAATAAAGCCTTCTTTTACTAAGAAATCCGTTTCAAAAAAGTTGCTTTGTTCCACAAGGAATTTATGGCGTTTATCCATTGTGGATAGGGCAAGTTTGGCAACTTTTGGTAATAGGTGATTGACCATTTCGTCCACCGTTTTACAAGCTCGCCCGATAGTGCCTAAACGTAGGCGAGTTAAGGTGTAAGCCCCGCCACATTCAGGCAATGCGTTGTAGCAACTGGCCACGCCATACTGCTCACCTAAATCTGAAATATAGTAAGCGTCATTTGCAAAAGACGGTTTGGATACTAACAAACAGGCTTTCGCAGCAAGCTCTGCAAATTCTCGAGATGTTTTGTTTTTATCATAACGAATCGTCATATTTGGCGTTGGATTTTCAAGCTCAATCACCGCCTTGAGAATTAAGCGACCTGCTTTGGTATCATAAGGACCGATATTGGCGTGACAGAATGAATCTGGCACGGTTTTATCAATATGATTTAAGAATCGTTTAATCTTGATGTAATCTTGTTCTTCATTGGTAATAAACGGATCTAACAACTCATCTAAACGCCCGATATAGACAGGGAAGGTAGTAATCGACGGCACGTGTGAGTAGATGATTAACAAGCCATCAAGTGCTTCATCAAGATCCTTAGGCGGTGGCAAATCTAAAAATTGGCAACCTTTTTTAATATACACACTGTAATCGGGCAAAATATAACGTGGACGATAAATCGCATAGCCTTCGTTCAGATCGCAGATCATCTGATTATTAATGTGATCCCACTCTTCTTGCGTATAGCCGAGCAGATCCATCGGGTTAAACAGACGTTCCGCAATGTTGCCAATAATCATCAATTTTTGTTGGTAAGTTAAACCGTTTGATTTCACGGTATCTAAAATATCTTGTAATGTCGCTTGCATCGCTAATTCCCCATTCGCAATTTGGCTAAAAAATCAGTATGATTGTAGCACTTTGCTTAATATAAAAATGCGAGATACTTAGCATTTTCTTGATCTGCAATCTCGTCAATAACCAAATGCATAAGGAGTGAGCAATGACAATCACGATTTACCATAACCCTAAATGCAGTAAATCCCGTGAAACCTTAGCGATCATTCAGGAAGCGGGCATTGAGCCGAACATCATTGAATACTTGAAATCTCCGCTCAATGTCGAACAAATTACCCAGCTGATTACCGAAAGTGGACTGTCTGTAAGAGATGCCATTCGTAGCGATGTGGATGCTTACCAACAGATTACGCCAGAGATGAGTGACAACGATATTTTCGCGTTGATTGCCCAATACCCTAATCTGCTAAATCGACCTTTTGTAAGCAGCCAGAAAGGCACAAAACTTTGCAGACCACCTGAATTAGTCAACACATTATTATAGGAAAAATGATGAAAAGCATCTTATTGTTAAATGGTCCAAACCTAAATATGCTCGGCAAACGTGAACCGCATATCTACGGCTCACAAACGCTGTCTGATATTGAACAACATTTAAAACAACAAGCAGAAGTACAAGGCTTTGCGTTTGACTATTTTCAAGCAAATGGCGAAGAACCTTTGATTAATCGGATTCATCAAGGCTTTCAAAAGGTTGATTTTATCATTATCAACCCTGGTGCGTTTACTCATACCAGCGTTGCCTTGCGTGATGCCTTGTTGTCGGTTGCCATTCCTTTTGTTGAAGTTCATTTATCCAATGTACACGCCCGTGAGCCTTTCCGCCATCATTCCTATTTAAGTGATGTTGCAAAAGGTGTGATTTGTGGGTTAGGAACAAAAGGTTACGATTATGCTTTAGATTATGCTATTCAGTTTTTAAAGAATGGGAAATAAACCCACTTTTTGTTGTCTGAAGTAAAAAGAGAAAAACTGAACTGCTACGATCAGTGGCAAATTTGCTAACAAATCCATCATTTTTGTAAGATTTTCGTCGCAAATTCATAAAAATTCAGGTAATCTACGCGCAATTTTTCACTGTACAATTCTGTACAGATTCTTTTATTTTATTATCACAACGGATCTCACTATGGATATTCGCAAAATCAAAAAACTTATCGAATTAGTAGAAGAATCAGGCATCACTGAATTAGAAGTGTCTGAAGAAGAAGGTACAGTACGCATTAGCCGTGCAGCTCCAGCGATTGCACCTGCTACAGTACAATATGTTGCAGCGCCACAAGCAACTCCAGCGCCTGTAGCTACGCCAGCACCAGTTGCTACACCGTCTGCAGCAACTCCAGCACCAACTGCGGAAGTTTCAGGACATGCAGTACTTTCTCCAATGGTAGGAACATTCTATCGTAGCCCAAGCCCTGAAGCTGCGCCATTTGTTGAAGTCGGTAAAACAGTAAAAGTCGGTGATGCACTCTGTATCGTTGAAGCGATGAAAATGATGAACCGTATTGAGTCTGATAAAGCGGGTGTGATCAAAGCGATCCTAGTAAACGACGGCGAAGCGGTTGAATTCGATCAAAAACTCTTCATTATTGAATAATTCATCTCTTACAAGCGGTCAGATTATTGCAAAATTTTGCAAAAAAGTGACCGCTTGTTCAACGAAGGACATAGTTTTATGTTAGAAAAAGTTGTCATTGCAAACCGTGGCGAAATTGCGTTACGTATTTTGCGTGCTTGCCGTGAATTAGGTATCAAAACAGTAGCAGTCCATTCAACCGCAGACCGTGAGTTGAAACACGTTCTTCTTGCGGATGAAACGGTATGTATTGGGCCTGCTCCATCAACCAAAAGTTACTTAAACATACCTGCGATTATTGCAGCCGCAGAAGTAACTGGCGCCGATGCGATCCACCCTGGTTATGGTTTCTTGTCTGAAAATGCCAATTTCGCGGAACAGGTTGAAAAATCAGGTTTTACCTTTATTGGCCCAACTGCCGATGTGATTCGTTTAATGGGCGACAAAGTTTCTGCTATCAATGCGATGAAAAAAGCAGGCGTACCTTGTGTGCCAGGTTCAGATGGTCCTGTAGGTTCTGATGTTGCAAAAAATAAAGAAATCGCTAAGCGTATTGGCTACCCTGTAATTATCAAAGCCTCTGGTGGCGGTGGCGGTCGTGGTATGCGCGTGGTTCATCATGAAAAAGATTTAGAAGAATCTATTGCGATGACCAAAGCAGAAGCAAAAGCAGCCTTCAATAACGATATGGTTTATATGGAAAAATACCTTGAAAATCCACGCCATATCGAAATCCAAGTGCTTGCAGATACACACGGTAATGCGGTTTATTTAGCAGAGCGTGATTGCTCTATGCAACGTCGCCATCAAAAAGTGGTGGAAGAAGCGCCAGCTCCAGGCATTACCCCTGAATTACGTAAGTTTATTGGTGAACGTTGTGCCAATGCGTGCCGTGAAATCGGCTATCGCGGTGCAGGTACATTTGAATTCTTATTTGAAAATGGCGAGTTTTATTTCATTGAAATGAATACCCGTTTACAAGTAGAACACCCTGTGACAGAAATGATTACAGGTATTGACCTTGTCAAAGAACAGCTCCGTGTTGCTGCAGGTTTACCAATTTCAGTTAAACAAGAAGATATTAAAGTGCGTGGCCACGCAATTGAGTGTCGTATCAATGCAGAAGATCCAGCGACCTTCTTACCTTCACCAGGTAAAATCACCCGCTTACACGTTCCAGGTGGTTTAGGTGTTCGTTGGGATTCTCACATTTATGCAGGCTATTCTGTTCCTCCGCATTATGATTCAATGATTGGTAAATTGATTACTTTTGCTGAAAATCGTGATATTGCAATTCGTCGTATGGAAAATGCGTTATCAGAAACTATTGTTGAAGGAATTAAAACGAATATTCCTCTTCATAAACAGATTCTTTCTGATGAGAACTTCTGCAAAGGTGGAACAAATATCCACTATCTTGAGAAGAAACTGGGATTGAAATAGTTTTATCTCATAAAAATAGCGCTTAATCAGCGCTATTTTTTTATAAAAAGTTAATTAAATCCACTTTAACATCCATTAAAGTGGATGATACAAGCGGTGAGTTATCACTTAAATTTTACCATTATTTCGTGATGCTATCCGTCCATTTAAATAACTCATCTAAGTCATAATCCCCAGAATGTGGAACCCCCCAAGGCGTTTCATAATCAACCTGTTTACCTGCCATATTGAGCTTAACAGCCAAAATAGCAGCGATTGCATGAGATGTATCACGATCTGATGTACCTACACGAATACGCCAATGCTCTGCAGCTTTAGGATTTTCGATGTAATTCATTGCATTCATCATTTTGATGATATGAGCATCTGCCATACCGCCTTTAGTGGTACTACGTTCAAGGGCGTAAGAAGTAAAATGTTGATTATTGACGGTTTCCGTTCCAAATAGGTTATTTTCGCCTGTGCTTAAGTCGAAAGCATCAAAAGCAGGAGGGGACTTCATTCGTTTTTCTGAATGAATATAGCCACTCCAATCCATGTCAGAAACACCATCTTTACTTAAAGTAAGCCACGATTTATCACTTAAATCTGTACCATTTTTACGAGCGGTATCGGCGGCTCTCACAATCACGTGTTTGACATACTCTTTAAAAGATCCGTTTCCTTCTTTATCAAGAGTAAGCGAATTGCCTTTTTCATCTTTTAAGTTCAGGCTATTAACATAAGCTGGAAATGCGGCTTTTAATTCATCCGATGTTTTAATCTGCTCTGTAGTTAACTCTCCTTCAATTTTAGGCATAGGTTTTGAGCGATCATTAAATGTCGTTGCATTTAGCTTGCTCATATCCATACGGCTAAATTGATTTAAGCCATTAAATTCCCATTCATAGGCACTATCAGCATGCTCTAAGTTGGTAATTGGGCAATAAGCAGATACGGCAAAAATTGCATCGCTGGCTTCTGCTGCGCCAACCTGTTTGAAATATTCAGCATAATCTACGTGATCACCGCTAGCACCAAGTAAAGCCGATAAAGCACCGCCTGCACTTGTACCATTTGAAATAATTTTATTCGCATCACCAGCCATACGTGCATCATTAAAATGTAAATAGCGGACAGCCGATTTTAAGTCAATAATTACCGCTGGAGCTTTACCTGTATATTTACCATCTTTTTCAAGGGTTCGATCACTGGCCCCAACACTTGCAACGACATAGCCCTTAGAGAGAGCTGTCACAATCGCGTTTGGTTTATCTGCATTTGAGCCAAAACCTTTCTTATCATAGGTTGCTGCTTTTGCAGGCATATAACCTCCAACCGCATTCGGTAAGAAAATTGGAGCGGTGTTAACATTAAATCCGTTTATTGAACCACCGTTAAAGTAGGCTTCAGGAACATATAAGTTAATGGTTTGATAATCAGGCTCTAGTGGATTTTTGACATACACAATCTTCTCAAAAGCACGGAATTTAATCATTTCACCATTGATAACGGTTTCTAAGCTACGGTAATTTTTATCATCGAATTCAAGCTGATAGCCATCTTGAGTTTGATTAAAATAAGGCAGATTAGCTAATGGATCTGGCTGTGAAGGTGGTGCTGCAAAGACTGTGGATACAAAACAGGCCATAAGAAGTGTAGTTAATTTATTGAGTTTCATCATGCTCTCCAAATGTAAAATAATCTTTATATATGACAAAAGAATCAGAAAAATGTTTCTATCTTAGTATAAATCTATATATATCGAATGGAAACGAATCTTCTAATAACTTGTCATAGTAAATGCATCTTATGTGCATATTTTTTATTTTACTATTTCGGAAAGCAAAGGAATTTATATGAAAAAAGTATTTTCATTAGCGACAGTCGCAATTGCAGTATTTGCATTAAGTGCTTGTTGTGGGCCTTGGGGCTGGGGACCTGGCGGTCATGGTGGCAGTCAAGGTAGCCATGGAGGCGGTCAAGGTGGAATGCAGATGCAAAAAGGTCCAAACGATCGCTAACTTCTAATACAAGCGGTCAGATCGTCGCAAAATTTTGCAATCATCTGACCGCTTGATCATTTCTATTAATTTTTACTATCCGGCTTCGCCATATTATTCGGCGCGCCTTTCTGTACAGGGAAGGTTGAGTCCATCTGCCACGCATTCCAGCCACCGTCATAAACGTAGGTATCTTTCCAGCCTGCTAATTGGGTCATAAACCAAGATACCCCTGCTCGCCAGCCTGTGCCGCAGTAGAATGCAAGTTGATCGCCTTGGTTGATGTTTTGTCCTTTCCAAAGTGCGAAGATTTCATTTGGGTTACGCAGTGTGCCGTCAAGGTCGTAATAATCCGCCATATTGGACGAGTCGCTACCTGCAAAGCCCCAAATTGCCCCCTGTGGTTCGCCTTTACCCGGAATGTAGTCATAACCGCTGATTTTGCCCGTGTATTCGTCCCACGCTCGGTTGCTGATTAATTTCAAGCCTTGTTGCTGACGAGCCATCGCATCTGCCGGCATTGAGATGTTGATCTGTGGATTAACCGGAATAACTGCACCAAACTCGCTGACCGGAGTTGGGGTATTAACGGTCGTCTCTGCTGGGAAGCCTGCTTTTGTCCAAGTGGCAAAATTGCCGTTTAACACTCGTACATCTTCCACACCAGCCCATTTTAACGCCCAGAAAATGCGGTAAGCGGCGAGTTGGTTATCAGAATAAAGAATAATGGTTTTGTTTTTGTTAATTCCTGCATTGAGTAAGTTTTGCTCAATTACTTTCGGCTCAGATAAGTTCCATACCGGATCGTTTTCTACCCAGTCTGTGTTGAAGTGGAACGCCCCCGGAATATGCTGTTTGTAGCTTTCCGCTTTTTCAACAGGTCCCCAACCAACGTGGAATACCATAAAATCGTTGTTAGCGTAGGTTTCAGGTTTTTCACCTTTGATCACCGCATTGACCCATTCAGGCGATACGCTGTATTGGAAATTCGGGAAGGCTTCAAGTGGCTTATCGCTGTTTGCGTACTCTTTGAACGCTTTAAATTCACGCACTTTATAACCTTTGTCGGCAAATTTTTTGCTTAAACAGCTCAGTTGCTCCGCATTGGTATCGTAAAACACCACGGTTTTCTCTTTGCTGATCCCTTTGTTTTTAGCAAATGTTTCAAATTTGTCATCGGCAATTTGTGGCAACCAGTCGCAACGGAATTGCACCGCCCCTTTAATATGTCCGCCACGTTTGGCATCGCCATCTTTAAAGCCGTTATAAAGGCTGTCTTGGCGACCATCAACCACCACAAATTCAGGGTTGTCTAGATTTTTTACCAGTTCATCAATGCCGATTTCTTTCACCGACTTGTCGTCACAAGCGGTCAAAAAAGCCAAAGAAGTTGCAAGTAAAGTAAGTTTGAGTTTCATAGGGTTTCCTTTTGTTTTTTAATAAATCATTGCCACGAAACAAGCTCCCCTCTTTGCTAAAGAGGGGAATATTTTTTTAACTCCGACACGAATTGCCTTTTTTCAACATTCTGCCGGCGTCATTTTTGGCATCGGGTTTTACAACGTCGTTGGGAACGCCTTTTTGTACAGGCAATTTGGTCATCTGCCACGCATTCCAACCGCCGTCATAAACCGCCGTATTTTGCCAGCCGAGCAGTTGGGTCATAAACCACGGTACGGACGCTCGCCAGCCTGTTCCGCAATAGAACGCCAGTTGATCGCCCTGTTGAATATGCTGACTTTGCCACAGTGCTACGATCTCTTTCGGGTTACGCAAGGTGTCATCAGGGTCGTAAAAATCTGCCACATTTGACGGTGCCGTTCCTGAAAAGCCCCAAATCGCTCCCTGCGGTTCGCCTGTTGCTTGAATATGTTCATCACCGCTCACTTCGCCGATAAACTCTTCCCACGCCCTTGTGCTAACGAGCTTCAAGCCTCGTTGCTGACGGGCGTAAGCCTGTTCAGGTTGGCTGATGTTGATCTGCGGATTAGCCGGAATGGTTGTGCCGAACTCCGTTTCAGGCAGTGGCAGATTGACTTTGGTTTCCGTTGGAAAACCTGCGTCCATCCAAGTGGCAAGATTGCCGTTTAACACTCGTACATCTTCCACTCCAGCCCATTTCAACGCCCAAAACACACGATAGGCGGCAAGTGGATTATCAGAATAAAGCACGATAGTTTTATCCTTGGTGATCCCGTGTTGTAACAGGTTTTGCTCAATTTGTTGCGGATTGGCAAGGTTATAGACAGGGGCTTCACCTTCCACCCAGTCCGTATCGAAATGGTAAGCTCCGACAATATGTTGCGTGTAGGCTTTGGCTTTTTCGAGCGTTCCCCACGACACTTCAAACAGCATAAATTGGTCGTTGTGGTAAGTTTCAGGTTGCTCCCCCTGCATTAAAGCGTACAGCCATTCGGGCGAAACGCTATATTGGAAATGAGGAAAACTGTCTAATGGATAACCGGCATTGGCATAGCTGATAAAGTCGCTAAAAGTGCGAACTTTGTAGCCTTTTGCATTAAATTCTGCCGAAATGCAAGCTGATTCGTCAGAGTTGCTATCGTAAATCACTAAGGTTTTCTGCTTGCTGATCCCTTTGGCTTCGGCAAAACTGTCGAACTTATCGGCTTCAATCCGTTCAAACCAGTTACAACGAAATTGAATAGCCCCTTTGATATGTCCGCCACGGCTGGCGTGTTTCTCTTTAAAGCCGTTATACAGGCTGTCGTTACGGCTATCAATAATGATATAGTCAGGATTATCAAGGTTCGCCAGTAGTTCTGCCGTATCGATTGTCTTGACTACATTGTCGTTACAAGCGGTCAGAAAGAGAGAAAAAATTGCAAAAAGTGTTTTTTTCATATTCCCCCCACCCTAACCCTCCCCCGTAAACGGGGGAGGGAATTTAGGCTGGTTTATTAAATTAAATACGACATTGCGTTGGCTTAATAAAGTAAGTTGCAGTCCAACAGCCGAGCATAATCATCAGCGTAGCAAGCCAACCTTGCCACGAAAAATAAGCGGTTGAAACCAGCGAGTTGGTGATCGTACAACCGCCTGCAAGGCTGGCTCCGATCCCCATCAGAAAACCGCCAAGCATTCGTTGCATAATCGCTTTGGGTTCAGGCACACGGATTTCAAATTCCCCACTCAATTTTGCGGCAATAAAAGAGCCGAGCAAAATGCCGAGAACGAAATAAGTTCCCCAGTTAAGATAACGCTGTTGCCCGATCACGATATATTGCACTACATTGGCGGTCGGCACAGCAACACCATAGCCGTAAGCTCTGCCGTACTGCTCACTAACAAACCACGCTAACACGCCGAGCAGACCGATACATACGGCGGTGGCAAAAGGGTGCCAGTGTTTGGTAAAAATTCGATGGGAGATCACCGCTTGCGTCGGTTCTTTCGGGAATTGATAGCGTGGGTGTTTGATATGGTGAATAATCATTGCCAGTGTCATCAATACGAGAATGGCAACTAAAATCCACGGCGAAATGCCAAAAGTGCGGTGCATATTGTCAAGGTTTGACGTTTCCAGTAGTAACGGATTGACCCACTGCTTCAACGCCCCCGTTTGAGTTGCCGTCATTGTGAGGGCAAAACATACCAAGGCAATCCAACTACCAACTGCCCCTTCCCCAGTGCGAAACCAACCACCGCTGGCACAGCAATTCGCCAAGATCATACCGATACCAAAAACAAAACCGCCTAACACTGTTGCTAACACAGGCATAGGAGTATTCGGAATGGTGATCAGCCCTAATTCACTTAAACTAAAAAATCCGATGGATTGAATGGACACCGCAATTAACAATGCGGTAAAAAAGCGGAAGTTTCGCTGGGTATAAATGTTGCGAAAACCAGACACGAAGCAAAATTGCCCACGTTGTAAGAAAAAACCGAGAAGTATTCCGATAAAAAGACCACTGAACATTGATTAAACCTTAATACAAATGTTACGGAAATGTAGGTGTAATATTAGAACATAACTCTAACAAAAAATAAATGACAAATTATTTGCAAAATATTGACAAGATCTCACCGCTTGTATGCCAAACAAAAAGGCTCACCTTTCGATGAGCCTTCTCTATTCGCTTTTAAGCTTAACGTTTCTATCAAATAATTAATATCGGGTAGCCAGATTGCATTACTGCAACCTAGCCCCCTAAGAACTGTACAAGCAAATTTCTCTGCATACAGCTCAAGCCTTTCTATTAACTACATTGTAGTCGGCTTCACCACTTTCAAATTTAAAGCGTGAATTTTCGTATGACACGTTGGGTGTACCAAACATCGGTTGCTCAAACTATCTGAACCACCTAGTACTTTATAGGTAATGTGATGGTCGTGCCACCCTGTTTCTTTGGTAATCATACCTTGACATAACGCACATTTTCCTTTCTGTTCTTTGAATAAAGCTCGCCATTGTTGTCTATGAGATTGCTCTTCATAAAGTCTGCGTTGGTTTAAAACTTCTTTATACAATTCCCATTCAGGTAAAAACGGATTGTAATCTGTCTTTATTTTCTTATGTCGTTTTATCTTAGTATCACTACAATAAAGCAGGTCAAGCGGATATTGCTCGCCTTTTTCATTGATGTCTACTGTGCCAAACACCCAATTCCGAGTTGCCGTAGTACAAAAGTATTTCTCTTTTATCCAACGCGTCCCTTTATTTGAATGACGACGGCGACACCATTTCCATAAGACTTGCCAAATCAACATATCCATTCGATTATAGGTCGCTTTTGCTACACTATGTCTATGGTAGTTTGCCCACCCCTTGAGCATTGGGTTTAATACTTTAATCACATCGGACTGCTTGGCAGTACGCATTTCGGTCAATACTTTTTTCACTTTTCGGTAAAATGTTTCCACATTTTTCTTACTTGGTTTGATAAGTACTTTCCGCTTAAACCGTCGCACTGTCCAGCCTAAAAAGTCAAACCCTTGCTCAATGTGTACGATGTGAGTTTTTGTTTCTGATAGCGTTAAACCACGCTCTGCCAAGAAACCTTTAACTAATGGGATAACCTTCTCTTCCAGTATTTCTTGCGAACTTCCCGAAATAATAAAATCATCCGCATATCGCACCATATAGGTTTTGTTACGGATTATCTGTCTGCTTTGCTTTTTACCAAAATGCTCGGCAAGCAAAGTTTCCAATCCATCTAGTGCCATATTCGCTAAAGTTGGCGAAATGATTCCCCCTTGCGGAGTCCCTTCTTTCGTTGCCTTTAACTGTCCAAACTCAACCACGCCTGATTTTAGCCACTTCCGCAATATCCGTTTGTTCATTGGGATATGCTGAATAAGCCAATCGTGGCTTATGTGGTCAAAGCATCCCTGTATATCTGCATCAAGTACCCATTCTGCTGATTTCTTTTCTCCCCTTAAAGAGAAAATGCTGTGTATATGGTTAATCGCATCAGCTGTTGAACGGCTTATTCGAAATCCATAAGAGCTTTTATCAGCCAAGGTTTCTGCAACAGGTTGCAATCCCAACAGGTGCAAAGCTTGCATAGCTCTATCTTTCATCGTCGGAATACCCAGTGGGCGTTTCTTTCCATTTGCTTTGGGTATAAACACTCGCTTTAATGGGCTTGGCTTATACTTTTTGCCTGAAAGTTCACTAATTGCTTGCCATTTCAATTTGGGGGTATCCCAAATTGTTTTATCAACACCTGCGGTTCGTTTGCCTTTATTTTCAGTTACTCGTCGTACTGCTAATGCCTTCGCATAAAACGAGTGGGTCAGCATTCGTTGTAGGTTTTTAACCCTACGCCAATCGCCTTCCTGTGTTGCCTTCGCAATCCGCACCTGCATCCCTTTCACATACCTATTTACCTTATACCAGTCGATATAATGCCATTGTGATATGTGTGAGATCGTTGGAGCTGGACTGCCTACTAATTTCTTAGTATGATGAGTTTGCTCTTTCATACCTATCTCCATAAAGAGATAAGTCTTCTTGGTAATAGAATAGCTTCTCTAGCAGTTTGTAGACGTACAAGAGTTGCTATTGCGACCAATAGACTTACACTCTTGTTATCTGTGTGAGATAAAGAGTGCTTGCGTTGGTTTATTTGATTATTGCTAATCAGCAAGCCAACGCTCGCTTTCTTCTTCTCGGTTAAAACGGCTAAGGAATTGTCAGACATCTTGCGATGAAAGACCAGTTAGAAGTCTGCACCCTTTCGGGTTAGGTCATCTCTCATACCCTATTTGCACCATTACAGCACAACATTCGCTTTCTCTAACCTCTTCTACCTACATTCCCAACAGTATCACTTACGCTTTACCTGCCTTTTCAGGCGAAAATATAGGCTTACCAAGTTCCATTATTACCACACGAGTGGGGAAGATACAGTCTGTTCTCCGACAGTGTTACGGTAACGTATTCCCACAAATAAAAGGAATAACCCACTGCATACCTTTTGGTTAGAGCCAATAACTACCGTAGGCTCTTCAAATCTAACGAAGTTTATCAACTGTTCACTTTACATTTATCTTTCCACTCAACCTAGCCACTCAACATTATGTAGTTTAATGCTTTCTTATTGTCTTCTCACGATTTCAATAACCCTTGCGGGGTGTACATTGTCAGGAAGCTCTGTACACTACCGTTGCCAGTAATGCACTATCCCTAGGTTACTGCTAGTTACATAACAGGTTACACTCATCAATGTTGTTGTACTGCCTATATCTTCAACGCTATTGATTGTAACAATGGTAATAACAGCTTACGCATACTTACTAAGTTGTAATAAATAAGCCCTTACTGTTGCTTTAAAACTTAGCTTTTGTTATTAAGAATAACATTGTAAATCGACCACTTTTCATTAGATAGATCAAACCTATGCTACTGTATGTAGACATTCTGTCTATTTATCACATAGCGAAGTAAGATGAGTCAATGAAAGTTTAGGTAAATTTGAACCGAACAACAGCCGTGCTGTTACCGCAAGCCATTCACGGGTGGTTATTATTCTCAAACCACAATGGGTGCTTCCTATTCGGAACGTCCCTTTGTTAAGATAAGTCGTAAAGGATACATTCAATCATAAGAAATTCCACTTTCTTATGGTCGGTTTTTCTCAGAATGCCGAAAACCTTTGGGATTTTATTTATAGTAGGTTGGATAACTAGTCTTTATGGACGATATGACATTTAGGAACTGACCCAAGCCACTCTACATAATGCAGGAGACTAACGGTAGTCATATCTTTCGATAACGGGTCTTGCTTTCTTACTCTTCTTAGCTTCTGACGAGAGAAATTAAGTACATCAGAGTGAAGACCATACCTTATTACCGCATAAAGTTGGACATTATCTTTCCCAACTTAGAACCAAGTCTTGAGCAACGCTCCGTTCTTGGTCTGCCTACCCATCAAGCTCACAGAGCTATCAGAATAGTCGAAAGCAAGTGGTACGAAGACCACTTGCTTTCAACAATAACCCCTTGATATATAAGGAGTTATTGCCATAAGCACGACAACTTGTCGCACTATTTGATGATTTTCGCTACTACGCCCGCACCTACTGTACGACCACCTTCACGAATCGCGAAACGTAAACCTTCGTCCATTGCGATTGGGTGAATTAAGCTTACAGTCATTTTGATGTTATCGCCTGGCATTACCATCTCAACACCTTCTGGTAATTCGATAGTACCAGTTACGTCTGTTGTACGGAAGTAGAACTGTGGACGGTAACCTTTGAAGAATGGAGTATGACGACCACCTTCTTCTTTTGATAATACGTAAACTTCTGATTCGAAGTCTGTGTGTGGTGTGATTGAACCTGGTTTCGCTAATACTTGACCACGTTCGATTTCTTCACGTTTGGTACCACGTAATAATGCACCTACGTTCTCACCCGCACGACCTTCGTCTAATAATTTACGGAACATCTCAACACCAGTTACTGTTGTTTTTGTCGTTGGTTTGATACCTACGATTTCAACTTCTTCACCTGATTTGATGATACCACGCTCAACACGACCTGTTACTACTGTACCACGACCTGAAATTGAGAATACGTCTTCGATTGGTAATAAGAATGGTTTATCAATCGCACGCTCTGGCTCTGGAATGTAGTTGTCTAAGTGACCCGCTAATTCAAGAATTTTCTCTTCCCACTCTGGCACGCCGTTTAACGCTTGTAACGCTGAACCACGTACGATTGGTGTGTCATCACCTGGGAAGTCATATTGTGAAAGAAGTTCACGAACTTCCATCTCAACTAATTCTAATAACTCTTCATCGTCAACCATGTCGCATTTGTTTAAGAATACGATGATGTATGGTACACCTACTTGGCGACCTAATAAGATGTGCTCACGTGTTTGTGGCATTGGACCGTCTGTTGCTGCAACTACTAAGATTGCGCCGTCCATTTGTGCCGCACCGGTAATCATGTTTTTAACATAGTCCGCGTGTCCTGGGCAGTCAACGTGTGCATAGTGACGTGATTCTGTGTTGTACTCAACGTGTGAAGTATTGATGGTAATACCACGCGCTTTCTCTTCTGGTGCGTTGTCAATTTGGTCAAACGCACGTGCAGCACCACCGAATTTTTTCGCAAGAACGGTTGTGATTGCTGCTGTTAAGGTTGTTTTACCGTGGTCAACGTGACCGATAGTACCTACGTTTACGTGGACTTTATCGCCACGATTAAATTGTTCTTTAGCCATTGTAAAGTTTCCTTTGTTGATGAAATCCCATAGCACACTATGTGCTATGGGGTTTTAAAAAGTTAAAAATTATTTTTTACGCGCTTCGATAACTGCAGCTGCAACACTTGCTGGAGCTTCAGCATATTTTAACGGTTCCATTGAGTATGATGCACGACCTTGAGTTTGTGAACGTAAGTCTGTTGCATAACCAAACATCTCTGAAAGTGGAACTTCAGCATTGATTTTAACAACGAACTCGTTCGCTTCTTGACCGTTTACCATAGCACGACGACGGCTTAAGTCACCAATTACGTCACCAACATAATCTGGTGGAGTTTCAACTTCTACCTTCATGATTGGCTCAAGTAGAACTGGGCTTGCTTTAGCGAACGCTGCTTTAAATGCTAATGACGCTGCTAATTTGAACGCTAATTCTGATGAGTCAACATCGTGGTATGAACCGAAGTGTAAACGTACACCTAAATCCACTACAGGGTAGCCTGCTAATGGACCAGATTTAAGTTGTTCTTGGATACCTTTATCAACTGCAGGGATGTATTCACCAGGGATTACACCACCTTTGATTTCGTTCACGAACTCGTATCCTGGACCTTCTGGATCTAATGGATATAAGTCGATAACAACGTGACCGTATTGACCACGACCACCTGATTGTTTCGCGTGTTTACCTTCAACATCGTTAACACGAGTACGGATAGTTTCACGGTAAGATACTTGTGGTTTACCGATGTTCGCTTCCACTTTGAACTCACGTTTCATACGGTCAACGATGATGTCTAAGTGTAACTCACCCATACCTGAAATGATGGTTTCGCCTGACTCTTCATCTGTGTGAACACGGAATGAAGGGTCTTCTTGTGCTAAACGACCTAACGCTAAGCCCATTTTCTCTTGGTCAGCTTTAGTTTTTGGTTCTACCGCTACAGAGATTACTGGCTCTGGGAATTCCATACGCTCAAGGATGATTGGAGCATCTTGTGCACATAATGTGTCACCTGTACCTACATCTTTTAAGCCGATCGCTGCAGCGATGTCGCCCGCACGAACTTCTTTGATTTCATCACGTTTGTTTGCGTGCATCTGTACGATACGGCCGAAACGTTCACGTTTTTGTTTTACAGAGTTATAAACTGTATCACCAGAGTTAATTACACCTGAGTATACACGGAAGAAGGTTAAGTTACCTACGAATGGGTCAGTTGCAATTTTGAATGCTAATGAAGAGAATGGCTCATCATCGCTCGCGTGACGTTCACCAGGAGTACCATCTTCGTTGATACCTTCGATTGCTGGAATATCTGTTGGTGCTGGTAAGTAGTCGATTACCGCATCAAGCATAGCTTGAACACCTTTGTTTTTGAATGCAGAACCACAGCAAACTGGGATGACTTCGCCCGCTAATACGCGTTGACGTAATGCAGTTTTGATCTCTTCTTCAGTTAATTCTTCACCAGAGAAGAATTTTTCCATTAACTCTTCAGATGCTTCTGCAGCTGCTTCAACTAGGTTACCGCGCCATTCTTCACACGCAGCTAACATATCCGCTGGAACATCTTCGTATGTAAATGTCATACCTTGGTCAGCTTCATTCCAGTTGATCGCTTTCATTTTGATAAGGTCAACTACGCCTTTGAAGTTATCTTCAGCACCGATTGGAAGTTGAAGCGGAACAGAGTTACCACCTAAACGAGTTTTGATTTGTTCAACAACACGTAGGAAGTTTGCACCAGTACGGTCCATTTTGTTTACGAACGCAATACGTGGAACTTTATATTTGTTAGCTTGACGCCATACAGTTTCAGATTGTGGTTGAACACCACCAACCGCACAGTAAACCATTACCGCACCGTCGAGAACACGCATTGAACGTTCTACTTCGATTGTGAAGTCAACGTGTCCCGGAGTATCGATAACGTTGATACGGTGTTGTGGGTACTGTTGAGACATACCAGACCAGAACGCTGTTGTTGCAGCTGAGGTGATTGTGATACCACGCTCTTGTTCTTGTTCCATCCAGTCCATCGTCGCTGCACCATCGTGTACTTCACCGATTTTGTGACTTACACCTGTATAGAAAAGGATACGCTCTGAGGTAGTTGTTTTACCTGCGTCGATGTGAGCACTGATACCGATATTACGGTAGCGCTCAATGGGAGTTGTACGAGCCATTATTATTACCTTATTTGGAATCTAATGTAAATTTATATAGTAAGAGGCTTCATCGCAAATTTTGAGATGAAGCCTACAAAAATCAAAAGCTTATTACCAACGATAGTGAGCAAACGCTTTGTTAGCTTCAGCCATACGGTGAACGTCTTCACGTTTTTTCACTGCTGAGCCTTTGTTGTCTGCTGCATCTGATAATTCGTTAGCTAAACGAAGTGCCATTGATTTGTCACCACGTTTACGTGCTGCTTCAACGATCCAACGCATTGCTAAAGCATTACGACGAGTTGGACGAACTTCTACTGGTACTTGGTAAGTAGAACCACCAACACGACGAGATTTAACCTCAACAGTTGGACGCACGTTTTCAAGTGCGATTTCGAATGCTTCTAACGCATCTTTACCAGAGCGTTGAGCTAATGTATCTAACGCACCGTAAACAATTGATTCTGCGATAGATTTTTTACCATCAACCATTAAAACGTTGATGAATTTTGCAAGTAATTCTGAACCGAACTTCGGATCTGGAAGAATTTTGCGTGGTTCAATACTACGACGACGTGGCATTGCGATTTCTCCGTATTATAAATCTTCAGGATATCCAAAACTCATCTTTTGCGACTAAGCGCCTTTGACTGGAGTTTATGGTTTAAATATTAATTTAGACGTTTGGCCTTACTTAACGGAGAACCATTAAGACTTAGGACGTTTAACGCCGTATTTAGAACGACCTTGTTTACGGTCTTTAACGCCTGCACAGTCAAGTGCACCACGTACAGTGTGATAACGCACACCTGGTAAGTCTTTAACACGACCACCACGGATTAATACAACACTGTGTTCTTGAAGGTTGTGACCTTCACCACCGATATAAGAAGTTACCTCAAAACCATTTGTTAAGCGGATACGACATACTTTACGTAACGCTGAGTTTGGTTTTTTAGGAGTTGTAGTGTATACACGAGTACACACACCACGTTTCTGCGGGCAAGCCTCTAATGCAGGAACGTTGCTTTTTACAACCTTTTTCACACGCGGTTTGCGTACTAGCTGGTTGATAGTTGCCATTAATAAAGCTCCAGTTAAAATTAAAACAATAAAAAAGCCTTTCACAGACGAAAGGACGGTAAATTCTATTACTCTGTTTAATTAATGTCAAGTCCATTTAAATTTTGCAAAATTTTTCCTAAAAGCCACCGCTTGTAAAGGCGTAAATATAACAAATGTGTTTGATAGGTAAGAGACACTTTCTCTCTGAGGTTCCTCTTGCTACACTATGCACATTATTTTTGGAGATTATTATGTCACAACAAAAAATCGGCGTATTGCTTGCTAATCTTGGTACACCTGATGAACCTACAACACCCGCAGTCAAACGCTATCTTAAACAATTTTTAAGTGATCCGCGTGTTATCGACCTACCTAAGTGGAAATGGCAATTTATTCTCAATTTTATGGTGCTACCTAAACGGGCGCCAAGAGTTGTAGAAGCGTATAAATCTATTTGGACTGAAGCCGGTTCGCCTTTGCTTTCCATTTCTCGCCAACAACAAAAAGCGGTTCAATCTTATTTCAATGCTAAAAATCAAAACGTCATTGTAGAATTAGGCATGAGCTATGGTAACCCAAGCATTGAAAGTGCAGTAGAACGTTTGATTAAACATGATGTTGAGAAAATCATTGTACTTCCGCTTTATCCACAATATAGCTCAACGACAACCGCTTCTGTATTTGATGCCTTTGCCCGTGCGCTTACACAACATAAGAAAGTGGTTCCTTTTGAATTTATCCATAATTATCATAATGAGCCTTTATATATCAAAGCTCTCGCCAATACTATTCAATTAGAACAGGATGAATTATTGCTGTTCTCTTTTCATGGCATACCTGCTCGTTATGAAACGGAGGGTGATTTCTATGCAGAACATTGCCGTAAAACAGCACATTTGGTTGCGGAACAGCTCGATCTTACGGAGAAACAATGGCATATCTCTTTCCAATCTCGCTTTGGCAAAGAAGAGTGGCTTAAACCTTATACTGATGAAACCTTAATGGGCTTTCCATCCAAAAACATCAAAAAAGTTGCCGTTATCTGTCCTGGATTCTCTGCAGACTGTTTAGAAACAATAGAAGAGATTGCAGAAGAGAATCGTGAAAACTTTGAACATGCAGGCGGAGAAAGTTACCGCTATATCCCAGCTTTAAATGCCAATAGCGATCATATCCGCCTACTCGTTAAACTTATCGAAGATAAATTAGCTTAATTTTCTAAAGCCTTTTTCTCCCTATTTTTTGGGAAAAAAGGCTTTTTCTTTGCCCTCCATCACGCTAGAATAAAAATTTTTAGATAAAATTTAATTAAATTGCATTTATATTAAATAAAATTCAATATTAATGCATTTTGTTTGAATTTTTAACTTCAGCTATTGTTGATTTAATAGAAATTGGTTAACTTCTCTTTGCACCCAAAATGGAGTGTATTAATCAAAATATACAGGAGTTAAACCATGAAACAAATTACAACAATTATAAATCCTTTCCGTCTTGATGATTTAAGAGAAGCGGTTTCTGATCTTGGCATACATGGTATGACCGTCACAGAAGTCAAAGGCTTTGGTCGTCAAAAAGGGCATGTCGAAAACTATCGAGGTGCTGAGTATGCGGTGGATTTCCTACCTAAAATCAAAGTTGAAATTGCGGTAAGCGATGATGTTGTCGAAGATGTCATTGGTGTGATTCAACAATCTGTTAAAACTGGCAAAGTAGGTGATGGAAAGATTTTTGTCACCGATATTGAACGTGTTATCCGTATTCGAACGGGTGAAACAGACGACGACGCTCTATAAGACAATAAGGATATGATTATGAAAAAATTATCAATTTTACTTGGACTTTCTCTTTTACCCACATTGAGCTATGCCGAAACCTCTTGGTGGCAACCTTTATCAGCATTAAATAGTGGCGATACTGCATGGGTAATGATTTCTGCCATTTTAGTACTCTTTATGACTATTCCTGGCTTAGCGCTGTTTTATGGCGGTATGGTGCGTAAGAAAAACGTACTCAGCACAATGATGCACAGTTTTTCTGTAACCGCTTTAATTTCAGTATTATGGATTACCGTCGGCTACTCCTTAGCTTTCACCGAAGGTAATGCGTTTATCGGTGGTTTTGATCGCCTATTCTTATCCGGCATGGGATTAGATCTTGCTAAAGAGATGACAACCATTGCCCCTAACGCAGGCACAGTACCTGAAGCCGTATTTATGTTTTTCCAAATGACCTTTGCAGTAATCTCTGTAGCGATTATTTCAGGTGCATTTGCAGAACGTATGAAATACTCCGCAATGATGTGGTTCTCTGGACTTTGGTTCTTACTGGTCTATGTACCAACTTGCCACTGGGTTTGGGGTGGTGGCTTTATGGCTGAAGGCGGTGTGTTAGACTACGCTGGTGGTACCGTCGTACACATTAACGCAGGGGTTGCAGGTTTAGTAGCTGCGATTGTAGTCGGCAAACGTGTCGGCTATGGCAAAGAAGCAATGCCACCACACAACATGGTTTACACCTTAATGGGAACAGCAATGCTTTGGGTTGGCTGGTTTGGCTTCAACGCAGGTTCAGCTGTGGCAGCAAACGCATCTGCAGGTATGGCAATGGCTGTGACACAAATTGCGGCAACCTTTGGTGCATTAACGTGGTTAATTTGTGAAAAAATCGCAGGACACCGCCCTTCTGCATTAGGTTTAGCATCAGGTGCTGTCGCAGGATTAGTCGGAATTACGCCTGCAGCTGGTTTTGTTGATCCACAAGGCGCCATCTTCATCGGTATCATTACCGCAGTAGTTTGCTACTTTTCTGTCTCCGTACTCAAACACAAACTAGGCTACGATGACTCTTTAGATGCCTTTGGTATCCACGGTTTCGGCGGTATTGCAGGAGCAGTATTGACAGGTATCTTCTTCAACAACACGATTTTTGGTGGCGAAGCGACTGTCGGTAGCCAAGTGTTAACCCAATTAAAAGATGTCATCATCACCGTGCTTTATAGTGGTATCGTCAGCTTTATTCTTCTCAAAATCATTGAGAAAATCACAAAAGGTTTACGTGTGGAACGTGACGAAGAACGTGAAGGTTTGGATATTACCATCCACGGCGAGCGCGTTGAATAACGATTAACAAGACAATCGAACTTACAAGCGGTAAGATGGACTAAGTTTTTTGCAAATAATTAGTCAAATCTTACCGCTTGCCTTTGGAGATAAAATGAAAAAAACACTCTCTTTTAGTCTTATTGCCCTAGCTTTAGGCTTAACGGCTTGTACCACGAAAACCTATCAAAGCACCTTAACCGAAGGGGTGGATAACAGCGTTGCCCCACAGCAAGATTTTTATCGCTATGTGAATGGTAAGTGGCTGGATACCGCCCAAATCCCTGCGGATCGTACTTCTTGGGGAACCTTAGCAGAACTTAATGAATTGAATGAAAAGCGTTCCGTTGAGCTGTTACAAGCGGTGATTTCAGACCCAAATTTTGCGAATGATGAAAAAGCACAACGTTTAAAAGCACTTTATCAAAGTTATACCGATTTGACTGCCCGTGAAAAGCTCGGTTTAAGTCCAATTCAAGCTGATTTAATCCGAATTGATCAGATAAAAACCTTTGCCGAGTTAGAACAATACTTAATTGACGAAACCAAGCAAGGCAATGAGATGTTATTTGGTTGGTCGGTGTTTGCTCACCTGAAAAATTCTCGCCAAAATGCGATCTATTTCAGTAATGATAGCCTTGGTTTGAGCAACGATTATTATCAAAAAGATACCCCTGAAAATCGTAAAACATTACAGCTTTATCAAGATTATGTCGCACAAATGCTTCATTTTGCTCAGGTAAAAAATCCGAAGCAAAAAGCGAAAGCGATTGTGGAATATGAAAAAGCGATTGCGAAAACCCTATTTACCAATGAACAGCGTCGAGATATTCAAAAACGCTATAATCCTTTATCTATCAATGAATTAGCTAAAGCAAGTAAACATATTAATCTGGCGAATTATCTTAAAGCCGTTGGGGTGAATACGGAAGAAGTGATTGTTTGGGAACCGAATTTCTTAAAGCAGTTTGATCAGCTCATCAATCCACAAAATCTTGGGTTAATTAAAGATTACCTACGCTTTAAAACCATTTCAAATGCGTCCACCTATTTAAACAAAGCCTTAGATGATGCGAATTTTGCTTTTTATGGCAAGCAGTTGGTCGGGCAGAAACAGCAAAGGCCGTTAGATAAACGAGCGTTACGTTTGATTAACAACCAAATCGGGCAGGAATTTGCTCAATTTTATGTGGAAAAATTCTTCCCTGCAACAGCCAAAAAAGACCTACTTGAAATGGCTGGCTATTTGGTCAAAGCCTATCATTATCGTATCGACAATTTAAGTTGGATGTCGCCAGAAACCAAAGCAAAAGCGAAAGTGAAGCTAGATAAATTCATCATTGAAGTAGGTTATCCAAACAAATGGAAAGATTATAGCCAACTGCATTTGAAAACCGTAGAACAAGGCGGTTCGCTTTATGCTAACTTGCGTGAAATTGCCAAATGGAATTATCAAGAAGCCTTGAACAAAATCGGCAAGCCTGTTGATTTGAATGAATGGGGAATGTTGCCACAGGTGGTGAATGCTTCTTATAGCCCATTGATGAACCGTATTGTATTCCCTGCCGGGATCTTACAAGCACCGCTTTATGATATGAACGCTGATCCTGCCGTTAATTTTGGGGCTATCGGTGCCATTATCGGACACGAAATCACCCACGGCTTTGACGACAGCGGTTCAAAATTTGATGGTGATGGCAACTTAAAAGAGTGGTGGACAGCAGAAGATCGACAAAAATTTGAAGCCCTTGCAGATCAACTGGTTGCTCAATTTGATAAATTTGAAGTCGTCCCGAAAATCTTTGTCAATGGACGTTTCACCTTAGGGGAAAACATTGCGGATCTGGGCGGATTAAGTATTGCTTATGATGCCTTAAAACGTTATGAGCAAGATCACGGCGTAACCCCAACTTTGGAGAACCTTACCCCAGATCAACGCTTTTTTATGAGCTGGACACGTTCGTGGCGAAATAAAGCGACGGTCCAAGCCTTAACGCACCAAGTGAAAAGCGATCCACACGCCCCAGGACAATACCGTGCTTTTGCCCCTGTATTAAATATCTCAGGCTTCCATAATGCTTTTAATACAAAGCAAGGTGATGCAATGTACCGTCCGATTAATGAGCGGATTAGGATTTGGTAATTAATAATAAATAAAAAACGCCAGTTATCAAAACTGGCGTTTAAAATAAGTGGCGGAGGAAGTGAGATTCGAACTCACGGAGGGCGTTAACCCTCGCCGGTTTTCAAGACCGGTGCATTCAACCGCTCTGCCATTCCTCCGAGTTGAAAGCTATTTTTAATTTTTATTTGCTCTTGAGAGCGAAAACCTGCTGATAATTACTTATCAACAGGCTGTATATTCAGTGGCGGAGGAAGTGAGATTCGAACTCACGGAGGGCGTTAACCCTCGCCGGTTTTCAAGACCGGTGCATTCAACCGCTCTGCCATTCCTCCGCTGAAAACAGGCGGAATGATATAGATAACTCTGAACTAGGTCAAGCACAAAATGATGCAAAACCGTCAAATGTTCTATTTTTCGCCTACTTAGCTGTTACGAATTAACCAAACCCCACTTTCAATATGCTCGGTGTAAGGGAATTGGTCGAACAATGCACAGCGTTCAATGCGGTGAGTTTGAGTTAATTGTTTTAAATTGTCGGCTAACGTATGTGGATTGCAAGAGATATAGAGGATTCTTTCATAGCCCTGCACCATATCTAACGTGGCTTGATCAAGCCCTGCTCGTGGCGGATCAACAAAAATGGTATTGCAATCATATTGTTTTAGGTCAATACCACGCAAGCGGTAAAAGGCTCGAACGCCATTCATCGCTTCCGTAAATTCTTCCGCAGACATTCGGATAATTTGCAAGTTATCTACACCGTTTACTTCAATATTATATTGGGCAGATTCTACCGATGATTTTGAAATCTCGGTCGCTAGCACCTTACGAAATTGGTTTGCTAACGCAATTGAAAAATTACCATTGCCACAATAGAGTTCTAATAAATCACCCTTACTATTTGCCGTACAAGCTCTCGCCCATTCCAACATTTTGATGTTCATTTTGCCGTTGGGTTGCGTGAAACTATTTTCCACTTGGCGATAACGGTAAACTTTGCCATCAACATTCAAGGCTTCTTCTACATAATCACAATCTAATGCAATTTTTTGCTTCGTCGCACGCCCGATTAACTGGACATCAAAACCATAGCCGATCAAGCGTTGTTTAAGTAACTTCGCTTGCACTATCCATTCTTCTGTCAGCGATTTATGATAAAGCATTGAAACGGCGATTTGCCCACTTAATGTACTTAAATAGTCAATCTGAAACAGTTTACGCGTCAGTAACTCGTTACCTTTGATTTCAGCCAGCAACACTGTCATCATTCGATTAATCAGTTGGCTTGCAATCGGAAATTGATCGACACGGTAGCGTTGTTTAGTCGCTTGATCGAACATAATGTGATAAAGATCGCCATTATCGTGCCAGACACGAAATTCTGCACGTAAGCGAAAATGGCTTGTGTCAGAAGCAAAAACGTCAAGTTCAGGTGCATTAAAAGGTGCAAGTAAAGCGGTGAGATTCTCAGCTTTTTTTGCAAGTAACGCTGGATATTGATGAATTGGTAAGGTCATTTGAATTTATCAAAAAGGAAAAAGAAAAGGCTTTTTCAAGCCTTCCCACACATTATTCTGCAGAATCGTCGCCACCAAGGTCGCCACTTACATCACCTGAAAGGGTGTAAATGCGTTTAGTTTTGCTGGTTAAATCACGGTATTTAACCCAGACTTTTTCTAAGAAAGTTTCTGCAGCTCTTTCACCTTTCATTACGGCAACAAATTGTTTTTCTTCTGCAGTAGCAGGTTGGCGTTCACCGCTTTCTAATGCTAGACAAGCTTGACCAAACTGTTCTAAGGTTTGTGATTCACGAATGGTGTAATCACCGTGACGAGAGAAACCACGTGGATAATTTTTATCGTCGAAGAAACGACGTGTTACGCTAAAACTTTCTGCCATAATTGCCTCTATCTATACTGTATTTAGGAAAATCAAAATCGGGCAAGCATTAAAGCCAAAACTTAGGAAAAGATCAATGTTTTAATGCAAAAAGCGGTGAGATTTGCAAAATTTTTTACGAATCTCACCGCTTGTATCCCTAAATATCGTAAAAATGATTATTTACCATAATAGGCTTTGGTCATAATCTCTTCCATATCAGCCACCATCGCTAAACGAGGGTTGGCAGGCGTGCATTGGTCTTCAAAGGCATTGAAGGCTAACTCACGACGAGCATCAAGGAAGGCTTTTTCATCAACTCCCTGATCTTTTAATGACATTTTCACGCCACAACGTACGGCTAAATCGTGCACCGCTTTAGCATAAGATTCAACTCCTTCTGCTGGTGTAGATGCTGGTAAACCAAGCATTTTCGCAATGTCTTGATAACGCACATCCGCAACATAATCCGTATATTTCGGCCAAGTTGCCACTTTTGTCGGGCGAGTACCGTTATAACGAATCACGTGCGGAAGCAAGATTGCATTGGTACGTCCGTGAACAGTATGGAATTTACCGCCGATTTTGTGTGCCATTGAGTGACAAATACCTAAGAAAGCGTTCGCAAATGCCATACCAGCCATAGTTGAGGCGTTATGCATTTTTTCACGAGCGACTTCATCAAAGGCTTTTACCGATTTTTCTAAGTTTTCAAAAACGAGTTTAATCGCTTGTAAGGCTAAACCGTCGGTATAGTCATTAGCAAGAATCGACACATAGGCTTCGGTTGCGTGAGTTAATACGTCTAAGCCCGTATCTGCAGCAACGTGAGATGGGACAGACATCACCAATGCTGGATCGACAATCGCGACTGTTGGTGTTAGTGAGTAGTCTGCTAACGGATATTTAATGTCACCATCGGTAATTACCGCAAATGGTGTCACTTCAGAACCTGTTCCTGATGTGGTTGGAATACCGACAAACTTCGCTTTACGTCCTAATTGTGGGAACTTAAAAGCACGTTTGCGAATATCCATAAATTTTTGAACAAGGTCACGGAAATCCACTTCCGGTTGTTCATAGAATAACCACATAATTTTCGCTGCATCCATCGGTGAACCACCACCTAGAGCAATGATCGTATCTGGTTGGAAACTACGCATTAACTCTGTACCACGTTTAACGGTATCTAAACTTGGGTTTGGCTCGACATCTGCAAAGAGCTGATAGGTGACTTTATTACGACGTTGGCGAAGTTGCTCAGTGATACGATCGACAAAGCCAAGATCAACCATCGATCTGTCGGTTACGATCATCACTTTTTCTGCACCTACCATTGATTTGAGATATTGAATTGAATCACGCTCAAAGTAGATTTTTGATGGTACTTTAAACCACTGCATATTATTTCTCCGTCTGCCCACACGTTTGATATTTAATAGATTGAATGCACTTACGTTATTACTCACCGAGTTTTTACCGTAAGAGCCACAGCCTAAGGTGAGAGAAGGCAAGAAAGAGTTATATACATCACCAATACCACCAAAGGTAGATGGTGAGTTCCAAATCACCCGAATGGCTTTCACACGTTCACCAAAGATTTTTGCTAATTCTTTATCTTGGGTGTGAATAGCGGCAGAGTGACCTAAACCGTGGAAATTCACCATGGCTTCGGATAAGGCTAAACCGTGTTCGGTGGAATCTGATTTTAATAAAGCAAGGACAGGCGATAATTTCTCGCGAGTTAGAGGTTCCACTTCACCCACTTCTTTACATTCTGCAAGTAGGATATTGGTTTTTTCTGGCACAGAAAAGCCCGCTTGTTCTGCAATCCAAGCCGCAGGTTTACCTACCACCGCAGAGTTTAATTTAGCGCCGGAGCAGCTTGCTTTATCGGCTTTATCTACACCGAAGATATATTTTTCAAGCAACGCTTTCTCTTTTTTATTCACGAGATAAACACCGTAAGATTGCATCTCTTTGATGAAATCGTCATAGATCTCTTTATCCACAATGGCTGCTTGTTCTGATGCACAGATCATTCCATTATCAAAGGATTTTGACATCACAATGTCATATACTGCTTGTTTAAGTTTAGCGGTTTTTTCTACATAGGCAGGAACATTACCAGCACCGACCCCCAACGCAGGTTTACCGCAAGAATAGGCGGCTTCCACCATCGCATTACCACCCGTTGCAAGGATGGTTGCGATACCTTTATGTTTCATAAGGAGTGAAGTTCCATCCATAGATGGGGTTTTGATCCACTGAATACAGTTTTGAGGTGCACCAGCAGCAACCGCAGCATCATAGACGATTTGAGCAGCGTGAGCAGAACATTGTTGAGCAGATGGGTGGAAGGCAAAAACGATTGGATTACGAGTTTTAAGGGCGATGAGTGCTTTGAAAATGGTGGTAGATGTAGGGTTAGTAGTTGGAGTAATTCCGCAAACAACACCGACAGGATCAGCAATCTCCGTAATACCTGTTACATCATCTTCACTGATAACCCCGGCAGTTTTGAGATGTCGCATATTATTGACGACATATTCACAGGCAAACAGGTTTTTTGTCGCTTTATCTTCAAACACCCCGCGTCCCGTTTCTTCTACGGCGTGAAGCGCTAGTACACCGTGTTTATCTAGGGCTGCAACAGATGCTTTTGCCACAATATAATCCACTTGTTCTTGGTTTAATAAGCGAAATTCATCTAACGCTTTTAAACCTTTTTCTACAAGTTCATTCACTTCTGTTTGAGCATCATAAACAGATGCAGTTTGGTTGTTTTGAGCCATAGTAGCTTCCTCTAAAGATTAATATTTTAACTGAGGAAATTATTGCTCATTTGGAGTGAAAATGCTTGTAGTTCTTCAAAGACTTTGAGATAGATCTGACCTAGATCAAAAAGGGTATTTTTCCTTTCAAAAACATCATTTTTCAGAGATTTTTTGATTACTTTTCAGTAACAAATAGGAAACTTTTTTGCTGAAAATACAAGCGGTGAGATATTTGATATTTCTTGCATATCTGATGCAATATTTTGGGGAGGTTAAAAAACCCAGCTTTCGCTGGGTTTTTAAGATGAACAAGCAAATTATTTGATTTTTGCTTCTTTATAAACAACGTGTTTACGCACAACTGGATCAAATTTTTTGATTTCCATTTTTTCTGGCATATTACGTTTGTTTTTTGTTGTTGTATAGAAGTGACCAGTTTCAGCTGTAGAAACTAATTTGATCTTCTCGCGATTACCTTTAGCTGCCATTTGTTAGCTCCTTAGATTTTTTCGCCACGAGCACGGATTTCAGCTAATACTGCATCGATGCCTTTTTTATCAATAATACGCATACCTTTCGCTGTTAAGCGTAAAGTTACGAAACGGTTTTCGCTCTCAACCCAGAAACGGTGAGTGTGAAGGTTTGGAAGAAAACGACGTTTAGTCGCATTCATTGCGTGTGAGCGGTTGTTACCAACTGCTGGACGCTTGCCTGTTACTTGACAGACTCTAGACATTTTCAATTCTCCGATATTACTTAAGCTTAAGCTAAATGGTTCGGGCGATCAGAAAGGCTCAACTCAATCTGACGACCTCGTCAGGTACATACACCCGACCCACAGACTATTTTAAAGACTGCGGATTATACTTGCTTTAGTTCATCTAAACAAGGGGAAAATTCACAATTTTCCAGTTCAAACTTTTCTTCTTCGAATGAAAAGTAATCACCTTTGCCAACAATAATATGATCGACAAAGCGAAGATCGATCAGATCGCACGCCATTTCGATCTTTCTCGTTAAGTAGCGATCCGCTTCACTTGGTGTGCAATTTCCCGATGGATGATTATGTGCGACTAATATAGCGGCTGCATTACATTTTAAGGCTTCTTTAATGATTTCACGTGGGTGGACGGACGCTTGGTTGATTGTGCCATAGAACATTTTTTCTGTTTTAATCAACCTATTTTGGTTATCTAAAAAGATCACCATAAACACTTCTCGCTCCCATGACTCCAATTCGGATTGAAAATACATTACTGCAAGATAAGGGCTATCAATCATTTCGTTCACTTTCATTTGTTGTGATAAATAGCGTTTGGTCATCTCTTTTGTTGCCTGAAGTTGAATATACTGAATTTGCCCTAATCCTTTGATTTTACAGAAATCTTCTAATGTCGCTGAGAGTAAACCACGTAATGATCCAAATGCTGTTAATACATTTTCGGAGAGTTCCATCACAGGCATCCCTTTAATTCCTGTACGTAAAAAGATTGCCAATAGCTCAGCATCACTTAAGGCTTCAGCACCAAATTTCAGCAATTTTTCTCTCGGCATTAATTCACTATAACTTTCATTCATATTTTTTGTTCAATTAGTTAAAAAGTGCAAACAGCATAAAAATCTTCCCTCCTTGATTCAAAAGGCTTTTTCTCTTTTTTCGACAAAGATCGCAAAAATAGGGCGTTGTGAGTGAGTACCTATTTGCGTAGAATAGCGAACAGAAAATCCATCATAAAGATGATTCGTTATGTTAAAAGATAAAAAAATCCTTATCGGCATTACTGGCGGTATTGCAGCATACAAAACCATTGAGCTAATCCGTTTATTAAAAACAGCGGGAGCAGAAGTGCGAGTAGCAATAACCCCAGCGGCAGAAGCCTTTGTCACGCCACTAACGTTACAAGCCATTTCAGGTAACGCGGTTTCGACTTCTTTACTAGATCCCCAAGCAGAATTAGCGATGGGGCATATTGAATTGGCGAAATGGGCTGATTTAGTGGTAATTGCCCCTGCAACAGCAGACTTTATTGCACGGCTGCGTATTGGAATGGGCAATGATTTACTTTCCACCATTTGCCTTGCGACCGCTTCGCCAATTTTACTTGCACCGGCAATGAACCAGCAGATGTACAAGCGGTCGATTGTGCAGGAAAATTTGCAAAGTTTAATAGAGCAAGGCGTTTCGATTATTGGGCCTAACGCTGGCTTTCAAGCCTGTGGCGATATAGGTAAAGGCAGAATGTCTGAGCCGTTCGAGATCTTCCAAGCGATTGAAGATCATTTTACGCAATCGCAAGATCTTGCTGACTTAAGCGTGGTGATTACCGCAGGCCCAACGCGTGAAGCGATCGATCCTGTGCGTTATATCAGCAATCATAGTTCAGGCAAAATGGGCTTTGCGATCGCAGAAGCCTTCGCTAAACGTGGAGCAAAAGTCACCTTGATTGCAGGTCCTGTCAATTTAGCTACACCACAAAATGTTAGCCGTATTGACGTGATTTCTGCACAACAAATGGCGGAACAAGCGGTGAGTTTGGCACAAAAAAATGCAATTTTTATCGGCTGTGCGGCGGTCGCAGATTACCGAGTGGAGCAGGTAGCAGAACAGAAGATTAAGAAAACAGGCGATAATGATGAACTGACTTTAAAACTGGTAAAAAATCCCGATATTATTGCAACAGTAGCCCATCTTACTCAAAACCGCCCTTTTGTTGTGGGCTTTGCTGCTGAAACGCAAAATGTAGCAGATTATGCGAAAGATAAGTTACAACGTAAAAATTTAGATTTAATTTGTGCCAATGATGTCTCTGGTGGACAGGTGTTCGGGCAAGATCAAAACTCACTTCATCTCTTTTGGCAAAATGGCGAGAAAATCTTACCGCTTGCAGAGAAAGGGAAATTGGCGGAAGGGTTGGTCGAAGAAATTCAGAAACGCTATAAGGAAAAAGGGCTGAATGGATAAAGTTAATGTATTATTTGCTACCGATAAAAATTATCTTCCTTATTTAGAATGTTCATTAAAATCTTTATTGGCACATAATGAAAATTTATCTGTATTTGTATTAAATACGAGGGATATTCCAAGTGATTGGGCGAAAAATTTACAGCCTTATTTTGCGCAACGCCGTTCAGAATTAAAGCTTTGTTATTTAAATCAAGACTCTTTAAATCGTTTTGACGATAACGGTTATATCAGTAAGGCGACTTATTTAAGATATTATATTGAAGATCTTTTTCAATATGCTTCAACACCTTATTGGATATATTTAGATTGTGATATTGTGATTAATGGCGATATCACTTTACCATTTAATCAGCTTAAAGCCTCTAAATACGCGATAGCTGCGGTGTCTGATCCATATGTAAATAGTATTGCTGATCACCCCTATAAACATCGAGATTATTTTAATGCTGGTATTCTTTATTTTGAGGCAAATCGATGTCGAGGCATAAAAACAGATTTGATTAAATTAACGGAGCAATTAAAAGAACGGATTGTTTTTGGTGATCAAGATATTTTGAATGTGTACTTTCAAGATAATTGGCTAAAATTAGATAAATTATCTAATTTCCAACTAGATCATGTTTTATATAAAAAATGTACGTTTGAGAAAGATAAAATAGCACCTTATATTTTGCATTTTACCGGACCAAATAAACCACTTGGTAACGTTTCATCCTCGGATAAAAATGTAATGGCGGTTATTGCTTTATTTAGATGTTATCATCAGCTATCTTGGGATTGTATTGTAAATCTTCCGATTGGAAGCCTTAAATTAACATTATAATTTTAGTTTGATAGCTGGTGAGGGAATTAGCTAGTTATCTTGTGAAATCTTGAAAACAAGCGGTCAGATTTAATAAAAATTTTACAGGTATATGAAAAAATACTTCCTACTCTATTTATTTTTCAGTCCTACACTTTTAGCTTTAGATATAGCAGAGCCTCAAAGTACTTGTACAAAATGTTCGACAGAGCTTCTTGCGAAAACCAATCTTGCTGAAATACCTTTGGCTAAGTTGCTACGAATGAAAAATGATCTTTATGCAACCAAAGGATACCGCTTTCAAAAACAAGAATTGCAAGCGTATTATGAGCAACAGCATTGGTATAAGCCTGCAAAAGATAATAGCAGTGTTACATTGACGGCAATAGAGCAACAAAATGTTGACCTCTTACAAAAACAGATTTTAATTTTAGAAAAAAGACACAAAGAGATAATAGCCCAGATAGAACATTTAACACAGTTAGCTCAAGATAAGGTTTTACTTGAGAAAACGATGAAGATGATCATAGATAAAGAACATTGGTCTATTTTCCAAAAATTACTAAATACCATAGATAATGAGGCACTAAAACAGTCTGGTTTTTATAGTGTGAATATAGATAATGGGCTGTCTTGGCAAGGCTATCAAGCTTATATTCATCATAATCAGCTTGTGCTTTCTTTTAATGAAAAAGGGGATTTAGATGACGAATGGGCAATTTATTGGGTATTTGAACTTGAGCACCAATCTTTGAAATACATCCGTACCGATATTGCGGGTTAAATGAATTTGAGTGAAAGCAAAATGAATAAATCTTCTGACAAAAATACTAAAACACTCACGATAGTGAGTGTAACTGGCCATCAGGCTTATGCACAAGGTTCAGCCTATGCGATTGAGCGTAGCTACGAGGAATTGCAGAAAAAGCTTCCTGTTGAAAATTTAAAATGTGTATTAATTTCGCCAGAGCGCCCTGAACATCTTGAAGCTTATGTACAACATATTCGTTGTAAGCCGTTTAGCTATTTGGAATACAATCTTTTTATTTTATATGCCTTAGGTGATCTTATCGATACTGATTTTGCACTTGTTGTACAAAATGACGGCTTTGTCGTTAATGGCGATAATTGGAAAGATGAATTTTTTAATTATGATTTTATTGGAGCTCCACTCTATTGTATGTATGAATACCTTGAAGATGGTAGCTTAAAACAGTATAACAACGAACAGTGTGATCCTTTCTATGAAAATATGCCAGAACATGTTTTTGAAGGGCAAAATGGTGGCTTTTCATTAAGAAGTAAAAGGATCTTAAAACTTCCTAGAGAACTCAAAATAAA
This sequence comes from Actinobacillus indolicus, assembly GCF_004519515.1. Lineage (NCBI taxonomy): Bacteria > Pseudomonadati > Pseudomonadota > Gammaproteobacteria > Pasteurellales > Pasteurellaceae > Actinobacillus > Actinobacillus indolicus. Next base: position 1,328,654 of record NZ_CP038145.1, read on the forward strand.
ATTTCCTTTTCCCATCCCAGAGCCTATTTCGGTAGGAGAAGAAGTCAGTTTAGATTACACATCCTCCAAAAGTCATTATGAAGATATTGTATTGACAGTGTTGTTCAGAAAACAATTACTTCAAAAGGATATTAAATTTGCGCCACCTAAAATATCTACATATTTTGCATGTGAGTCAGCGAATATTCATAGTAAACGTAAGATTCCACTGACTGAGATATTGGGTTGTCATACTTTTGGGTATTTAGTGCTTAAAGCCAAGAACACAGTATATATGCAAAAAAAAGTAAAATTTAGAGATGATAATATTGCAACAAACTCTTGGTGTAATTGGCTATTAGCATCAAAACTAAGTATTGATGTACCAAGACATTTTTTAGAAAAGAATAATGATTAAATGGATAGGATAAAAAATGAAACAAATCGACTTAAAAATTTTAGATAAACGTATCGGAACAGAATTTCCATTGCCAACCTATGCAACAACAGGCTCAGCAGGGTTAGATTTACGCGCATTAATCGAACAACCTTTAACCGTAGAAGCAGGGCAGACGGTGTTAATTCCAACAGGGATTTCGGTTTATATCGCTGATCCAAGCTTAGCTGCGGTGATTTTGCCTCGCTCAGGGCTTGGGCATAAAAACGGGATCGTATTGGGTAACTTGGTTGGCTTAATCGACAGCGATTATCAAGGCCCGCTTATGGTTTCCCTATGGAACCGTAGCGATAAGCCGTTTACTGTTGAAGTTGGTGATCGTATCGCCCAGCTCGTGTTTGTGCCTGTGGTGCAAGCACAATTTAACATTGTAGAAGAGTTTACTGCGACAGATCGTGGTGAGGGTGGATTTGGTCATTCAGGTAAGCAATAGGATTGAAAATGACAGAACCTGTTATCAAGATGCCGAAAAAATCGGTAAAAGAACGCCAGCAACAAGTGTTAGAAGTCTTAATCGGGCTACTTAACTCGGAAGAAGGTATGCAACGTGTTACGACCGAAAGATTATCAAAAGCGGTCGGCGTGTCTGAAGGGGCGTTATATCGTTATTTCCCAAGTAAAACAAAGATGTTTGAGGCTCTGATTGAACGGATTGAAATGACATTAACGAGCTATATCAATGCAAGTAAACGCCAAGAAAGTACGGAACTTGCGGTTAAAGCAATTTTACAAACCATCTTAGAATTTGCGCAAAAGAACCCTGGGGTGACACGCATTCTGACAGGGCATGCATTAATGTTTGAAGATGAGTTACTCAAAGCTCGTGTCGCAAAATTCTTTGAAGGGTTAGAGCTACAATTTATGAATTTATTGCAGATGCGTAAATTGCGTGAAGGCAGAGCTTTTGCCGATGAACGAGCATTAGCGGGTTACTTGGTGAATTTCTGTGAAGGGCAATTTTTGCGCCTTGTTCGCTCTAATTTTAGCTTCAACCAACATCAACATTTTGAAAAACAGTGGCAACTAATTAAGCCATTATTCTACTAGGAAAAAATGATTATCCCTTGGCAAGAACTTGAAGAAAGTACCTTATATAACGTTTTAGATTCTTTTATTTTAAGAGAGGGGACCGATTACGGCACTCGTGAATATACTTTGGAAGAAAAACGGGAACATCTTTTGGCACAACTTAAAGCAGATAAAATCGTCATTGTATGGTCTGAATTGCATGAGAGCATTGATATCAAGGACAAAAAATCTTTCTTAGGGAATTTGTAAATTTGTGCTACACTTCTTTACGTAGTATTAAGCTATATCAACTATAAATGATTTATAGAGGTTTTTATGCAAGATGTCTCAATCTCAACAGCGCAATTAGAAGGCGTTAGCCCACCGCCATCAATTCATGATCCCGCTGTTGAATGGTTTCTCACGCACTGTCATATTCATCGTTATCCTGCAAAATATACCCTGATTCATGCAGGAGAAGATGCTGAATCATTATTCTATATTGTCAGTGGATCTGTTTCTGTCTTCATTAAGGATGATGAAGGCAAAGAAATGCTATTAACAAACTTAGGTCAAGGCGAATTTGTTGGTGAAATAAGTCTTTTTGAAGAAAAAACACAGCCTAGAACGGCTTGGGTGAGAACAAAAGGTAACTGTGAAATTGCGGAAATTTCTTATAAGAAATTTAAACAGTTAGTCCATCTTAATCCTGATATTTTGATGTATTTATCTGCGCAAATGGCTCGTCGTTTACGTATGACATCAAGACAAGTCAGCAACCTTGCTTTCCTTGATGTGACAGGGCGTATTGCTCAAACATTGATGAATTTAGCTAAAATGCCCGATGCGATGACTCATCCACAAGGGATGCAAATTAAAATTACTCGCCAAGAGATTGGGCAGATGGTGGGATGCTCCCGTGAAACCGTGGGGCGTATCTTAAAAATGTTAGAAGATGATGGGCTAATTTCAGCCCATGGTAAAACAATCGTAGTGTTCGGAACACGCTAATTTTGATACTGACAAGCGGTAAGATTTCCTTTATTTTTTGCAAATTAATCGAGGAATCTTACCGCTTGTATCATGTTATAAAACAGATTGTTGTAATTGACCAATGATTTGAGGATTTTCTAAGGTCGAAATATCTTGGGTGATCAACTCGTTTTTCGCAATAGAACGTAACAAACGGCGCATAATTTTACCTGAGCGCGTTTTTGGCAGATTTTCTGCAAAACGAATATCTTCTGGTCGAGCGATTTTTCCAATCTCATTGGATACCCAGATTTTCAATTCTTCCGCGAGTGCTTTCGCCTCTTCCCCTTCTGGACGGAAACCATTTAATACCACAAAGGCAACGACAGATTCACCTTTGATTTCATCTGGTTTACCTACAACAGCTGCTTCCACAACACGTTCATGGGCAACTAAAGCAGATTCAATTTCTGCGGTACCAAGTCGATGTCCTGACACATTAAGCACATCATCTGTTCTACCTAAAATCCAGAAATAGCCATCTTTATCTCGTAGAGCAGAATCGCCTGCGACATAGTATTTCCCACCAAAAGTAGCAGGGAAATAGGTCTCTTTGTAGCGTTCATCATCTCCCCATATAGTCCGCAACATTGATGGGAATGGGCGTTTAATCACTAAAGAACCACTTTCTTCCACATCACATTTTTGCCCTTGATCATTCACGACTTCCGCCATAATACCAGGCAGAGGCAATGTACAGGAGCCAGGTTTTGTTGCAATCACGCCTGGAACAGGGGCAAGCATAATGGAACCTGTTTCTGTTTGCCACCAAGTATCCACAATCGGACATTTCCCTTTACCCACCACATTATGATACCAAAGCCATGCAGAAGGGTTGATCGGCTCACCGACCGAACCAAGTAGGCGTAAACTCGACAGATCATATTTATTGGCTACACTCTCACCTAAACGCGTTAGAGAACGAATAAGTGTTGGAGATGTATAAAATACCGAGACTTTATGACGTTGAATCATACGCCAGATACGTCCTACATCAGGGTAACTTGGCACGCCTTCATAAATCAGTTGAGTTGCTCCGTTGGCAAGCGGACCATAACAAATGTAGGAATGCCCTGTAATCCAACCAACATCAGCAGTACACCAATACACATCATTCAGTTTATGATCGAAAATCACCCTAAAGGAGTTCATCGCACCTAATAAATAACCTGCCGTACTGTGTACTACCCCTTTCGGTTTACCTGTTGAACCCGAGGTATAGAGAATAAAGAGCGGATCTTCTGCGTTCATCCATTCAGGTTCGCAAAACGCAGGTTGGTTTTTAGAAAGCTCATTCCACCAAAGATCACGCCCTTTTTTCCATGGAGTATCAATATTGACACGATGATAAACGATAACATTTTCTACTGATTTACAGCCTATATCGAGCGCTTCATCAACGGTCTCTTTTAATGGAATAATTTTTCCACCCCGAAGCCCTGCATTTGCCGTAATAATTAATTTCGCTTCCGCATCTTCAATACGATCACGCAATGCCCCAGCGGAGAATCCACCAAAGACAACTGAATGTACCGCACCAATTCGTGCACAAGCCTGCATAGCGATGACAGCTTCGACAATCATTGGAAGATAAATAATGACACGATCGCCTTTCTTGATGCCAAGTTCTCGTAGTGCATTACCAAATCGGCACACACGATTGTGTAACTGTGCATAAGTAAATTGAGAAATCTGACCAAAATCGGATTCAAAAATCAGCGCAAGCTTATCGCCTTTATCGGGAAGATGACGATCCAAACAGTTATAGGAGACATTTAATGTACCGTCAGAAAACCACTTATAAAACGGTGGGTTACTATCATCGAAAATTTGCATGAAAGGCTTTTTCCAAGTGATTAGCTCGCGTGCTAATTCACTCCAATACTGCAGGTAATCCTTGTCTGCAAATTCCCATAGTGCCTGATAATCTTCAAGCCCAGAAACATTTGCTTGACGGCGAAATTCATCATTTGGCTTAAAAATAAGAGGAGTTGTATTTTGCATAGAAGTGCTCCTGTGATAATAAGGAATGTGGACAGAATCTAATCAGTCCACAGCACTCTATGCGAAGATTAAATAAAGATCAATTTTGTTAATAAATTGTTGTGATCTTGTTCGCATAAATTTACAAAAGCACCAAGAAAATATATTTAATTTCTTAAATAACAGTATGTGGTATGTGTTGAAGTATTGCCATAATAACGAGTTTACTCATTTTTTAAGTCTTTTCTTAAAGACACCATTAGCTGATCGATCTTGAAATTTTCCGTATCAATAATTTCAAACTTATATTTGTCGTACAGCACAAAGTCGGTCTTTTTCGGCACTTTTCGTAGCATATACATCATAAAACCGCTGATGGTTTCGTAGTTCTCTTGATTTGGGAAGGCTTCAATATCTAAGGCTCTCATCACATCTTCTAATGGTGTTGAACCATCGACCAGCCAAGAGTCCTCATCACGGCGAACAATCTGCTCTTCTTCACTAGAGACCAATTCGCCCATGACAATACTCATCACGTCATTTAAGGTCACAATCCCCACAACTAACGCATATTCATTGATAATCACCGCAAAATCTTCCCCTGACGATTTAAACAGCTCCAACACTTCAAACAGCGAAAGGGTATCAGGAATAAACAATGCTTTACGTAACACTCGATTATCAGTCAATTTTACGTTTTCTTCCTGCAAATAGAGCGTCAATAAGGTGTGTGATTCCACATAGCCTAAGATTTTATCCAAACTGCCGTCGGTGATAATCAGCTTGGAATGGGAATTCTCTTTTAGGGTTTCAATGATTTGTTGGCGATTGAACGATTTATCTAGAGAAACAATATATTCCCGAATGGTCATGGTTGATGTGACTGTTCGCTGTTGCATATCGAAAATATTTTCGATTAGATAATGTTCTTGGTTTTTAAGTACGCCTGCTTCTGCACCCGCATCAACCACGGCAATAATATCGTCCGATGTCATCGTATCTTGGCGGACGGTTGAAATACGTAATAAACGGAATAAACCATTGGCGACAGTATCAAAAATAATCACCAAAGGTTTAAAAATAAGAATACTAAAGGACATAATGCCGACCATTTTCATAGCAACATTTTCAGGGTTAGCCATAGCTAAACGCTTTGGCATTAAGTCCGCAAAAATAATAAATGAGATCGTCACAATCGCAAAAGAGAGCCACGATGATGCACTTTCCAGCCACTCAGCTTGGCTATATTGGCTTAGAAATTGATGCACATAGGGAGTAAGCGACCCTTCACCCACCATACCGCCAAGAATTGCCACCATATTTAAGCCAATTTGTACAACGGTAATGAATTGCCCAGGTTTTTCTTGTAAAGCAAGTACACGCTCAGCGCGTTTATCGCCTTCATTAGCTAAAGTCTGTAACTTTAATTTTCTTGCGCCCGCGAGTGAAATTTCACCTGAAGAAATAATTGCACTGATAACAATCAAACAAAGAATAAGTAAGATAGATTCAAATAGTCCCATGATCGATTCAAATTAAAACAATGTTGGAGAAATTATAGCAAAGCCTAGGCAGACAAGCGGTAAGATTTCCGCAAAATTTTGCAAAAAAAGATCAAGATCTGACCGCTTGTAATCTTAATTCTTGTAACTCACCACCTTTGGTGATTTTGAATGCTTGCTTACAGCGTAGAAATAAAGGCAAATCAGTCATGCTATCTGAATAGCCCATTTCAAATTGAATTGCGGGCTGAAAACGTTTATCCAACATCTTAATTTTATTCTTTGCTAAACAATATTCCGTTAACCATAAACTGCCAAAACGATAAGTGAGTAGTGAGCCTATAACGTGAATATAAGGGTGTTTGAACCAATCAGGATAAAGTTTCTCTATGATAATGAGAGGGCTACCTGAAATGATAAAAATGGTATCCTTTTGAACTAAATGCCCTTCAAATGCTTGATAAACTTGGGGGATTGGCGTAGGTAAGAATTGCTTACAAAAGCCGTTAATATACTGCTGATACTGTTTTTTCGTGGAGCCTAAAGTTGTAAAAAATAAAATAAGATTTAGGCTGGCTCTTTTTGTCGGAAAGAGATAATAAATTCCTAAAGAAATCAGTAAGAAAGGGAAAAAAACGATCAAATTGATGATGCGCCTTTTGATCAAATATTTAATAAAAAGAGCCCCAGTATCTTCCTGATGAAGTGTGCCATCAAGATCAAAAAAGATATGTTTCATAGGATTTGCAATAAATAAAGGGAGGTTTCCCTCCCTAAAATAATGATTACTCTTCAATAGAACGTAATAAATCGTTGATACCCACTTTACCACGAGTTTTTTCATCAACTTTTTTCACGATAACCGCACAGTAAAGGTTGTATTTACCATCTTTTGACGGAAGGCTACCTGAAACCACCACAGAACCCGCTGGTACACGACCGTAATGGATTTCGCCTGTTTCACGATCATAGATTTTGGTGGATTGACCGATAAACACCCCCATTGAAATCACACAACCGTCTTCAACAATCACACCTTCTACGATTTCAGAACGTGCACCGATGAAGCAGTTATCGCCGATAATGGTCGGGTTAGCTTGTAACGGCTCTAACACACCGCCGATACCCACACCACCTGATAAATGCACGTTTTTACCGATTTGTGCACAAGAACCCACCGTTACCCAAGTATCCACCATGGTACCTTCGCCAACATAAGCACCGATGTTCACAAATGATGGCATTAACACCACGTTTTTCTCAATATGTGAACCTTGACGCACAACGGCACCTGGAACAGCACGGATACCGTCTGCTTTGAATTGTTCTTCACTATATTTGCCATATTTGGTTGGTACTTTATCGTAATATTTGGTTTCTGCACCATCAATGATTTCGTTGTCGTTGATACGGAATGAAAGTAAAACCGCTTTTTTCACCCATTGATTAACAACCCATTCACCATCAATTTTTTCTGCAACACGTAGTGAACCATTATCTAATCCTTTAATCACTTCTTCGACAGCTGAACGTGTTTGTGCATCAACCGTTTTTGGGGTAATTTCAGCGCGACGCTCGAACGCCGCTTCAATAATTGCTTGTAATGACATTTGCATTTCCTTCTTGTGAATAAAATAAAAAAACGGCGAACGTTTTAACATATAAGCGCGGGGATTTCTACTAAATTCACAAAAATATCTTTGTTGATTTTGTTTGAGAGTTGTTCCGTAACGTGAAGTATGAAAGAATTAGTCATATTAATAAAATTCGAACATATTTTATAAAATGCTTATGACATTCTTAAAAAATATATACTTATTTTTAATATTGTGCGTATTAACTGCCTGTAGCTCAATTTCTGTTCAACAGCTCCCTAGACAAGATGTTGAACAACGTTTATTTAAAGTGGAACAGCTCCAACCAAAACAAGAAACTAGCGTACTTGCGGTACAATTTTCTACAGAACAATGGCGTTGGGTGCAAACCGATCCGCTTGGTGCGCCGATTGCCCGTTTATTATTAACCAAACAAGGCTGGCAAAATGACGGTTTTGTGATGCCGAATCGCCAAGCCCAACAACTTTACTCTGCGTTAGCCACAGCATTAAACCCAAATCAACCACTCTTTCAGTTTAGTGATATTCAGCAGACAACAAGCGGTCAGATTTATTCAATAAATTACCAAAAAGTGTGGCGTATTTCACAGCAACAAAATCAATTTCAGATTACACTTGCCGATGGTAGTCAATGGCAAATCGAGCCGTTAGAACAATAGGGGACTATGTGGATAGATTTTATTTAAGCCAGCCTGCCCTCGTCAGTAGTTTAGGCGAAGGCATTGAAACACATTTAAGTCAATTACTGATTGGGGCAGAATCCCCGTTAAAACAATCAGAGAATGTCTTTCAAGATCATCAAATTCAAGGTAAAACAGGCGTTTTCGGCGAATGTCGTTTCCCGTTAAGAGCCTTTCCTGAAAACTTGGCAAAAATGCATCATAGCCGTAATAACCAACTTCTTTGGCACGCGTTAGCTCAAATTGAACCGCAAATTCAGGCAACGATTGAACGTTTTGGAAAACAACGTATTGCCGTGGTAATGGGAACATCCACAACAGGTGTTGATGAAAATATCCCTGTCTTTAAACAAGGGGCATTACATAATGACTGGTCTGGAGCAGAGTTTCGCCAACAGCAACAGATTTTTTCTGCACCTGCTGATTTTGTGGCGGAAGTTTATGGATTAAAAGGATTAACTTACGGTATTTCCACCGCCTGTACTTCAGGTGCAAGAGCGTTAATTAGTGCGGCACGTTTACTCAAGAATAACTTATGCGATGCTGTTATCTGTGGTGGTGTCGATACCCTTTCGCCTTTAACCATCAGCGGTTTCGGTTCGCTATCGGTATTATCGGAACAACAAACCAATCCCTTTTCAGTAAATCGTAACGGGATCAACATTGGTGAAGGAGCGGCAGTATTTATAATGACTAAAGCACCGCTAGACGAGCATCATATTCAACTATTCGGCTATGGATCGAGTAGCGACGCTTATCATATGTCTTCACCACACCCCGAAGGTGAAGGGGCGATTGCCGCTTTTGAAACAGCATTAAAATCTACCGCACTTTCAGCTGATCAGATTGGTTGGATTAATTTACACGGCACAGGAACAATCCATAACGATCAGATGGAAAGCCTTGCCGTTGCAAAAGTTTTCGGCAATCAAACCGCTTGTACCACCACTAAACCTTATACAGGGCATACTCTCGGTGCAGCAGGGGCAGTTGAGGCAGCAATTTTATGGGCGGTAATCAGCCGTAAACATAACCCAACAGGCAAATTACTACCGCAACTTTGGGATAAACAAGCGGACAGTACTTTGCCAAATATTGCTATTACCGATGAAAACAGCGTTTGGGCAGACGGCCAGCGAATCGGCGCAAGCAGTTCCTTTGCCTTTGGCGGTAACAATGCCGTGTTAATTTTAGGAGAAACCAATGGCTAAATTAGTTTGCCCGATTGAACAAGTGGCACCATTGTTACCACACAGTGGCGATATGGTTTTGTTAGATCGTATCAGCGATTTTGGCGAAGACTTTCTGATTGCCGAAACAGAAATTCGTTCAGATAACATTTTGATTAAACATGGGAAATTAGCTACCTTTGCAGGCATTGAGATTATGGCACAAGGTGTGGCTGCGTGGTCAGGTTGTTTAGCCACACTTGCTGATGAACCTGTGCGTTTAGGTTATCTGCTCGGTACTCGAAAACTACATATTCATACACAAGAAATCCCTGTTGGAAGTAAACTACAAATTAAAATTAAGATGTCGATCCAAGACAGTACAGGCTTTGGAGTCTTTGACAGCCAACTGATTGACTTAACTTCGGGTAAGGCTATTTTAGAAGGGGCGTTGAATGTGTTTAGTCCGAAGGATAGCAAAATTTAACGTAGGGTGCGTTTACTAACGCACCATTCTTGAAATCATCTAGAAAATTTAGTGCGTTAGCAAATGCACTCTACGGAATCAAAAAATGTCAGATAAAACGATTTTAATTACAGGCTCTAGCCGAGGTATCGGCAAAGCGATTGCTTTAACATTAGCAAAACAAGGTTATGACATTGTGGTGCATTGTCGTAGCCGTATTGAAGAAGCGGAAGAAGTTGCACAAGCGGTGAGAAACCTAGGACAAAATGCAAGAGTATTGCAGTTTGATGTCAGCCACCGTGAACAGGTGAAAGCCATTCTTGAGGCTGATGTCGAGGCGAATGGGGCTTATTATGGTGTGGTCTTAAATGCAGGTTTAACCCGTGATAATGCCTTTCCAGCCTTAACTGATGACGATTGGGATAGCGTACTTCGCACTAATTTAGACGGTTTTTATAACGTATTACACCCGATTATGATGCCAATGATCCGCCGTCGTAAAGCAGGGCGAATTGTCTGTATTACCTCCGTATCTGGCTTGATCGGCAATCGTGGGCAAGTCAATTACAGTGCCTCTAAAGCAGGTATTATTGGTGCGGCGAAAGCCCTTGCAATTGAATTAGCAAAACGTAAAATTACCGTGAACTGCGTTGCTCCAGGGCTGATTGATACGGATATTTTAGATGAAAATGTGCCTATTGATGAAATTCTTAAAATGATCCCAGCTGGGCGAATGGGTGATCCTGAAGAAGTGGCACACGTCGTTCAATTTTTAATGGACGAAAAAGCAGGTTACATCACTCGCCAAGTGATCGCTGTGAATGGTGGATTGTGCTAAATGTAGTAGATGTGTGAACGCTCAGCTATGACGATAAAACGAGATAAATTATGCAAACAAAAAGAGTAGTTATTACAGGTATCGGAGGCATTACCGCATTTGGTAATAGTTGGGCGGAGATTAAAAATGCTTTCCAACGCAAACAAAATGCTGTGCAATTTATGGATTGGGAAGGACGCTATCCTGAACTGGAAGCCCGTTTAGGTGCTCCAGTTTCGAATTATCAAACACCTCAGCATTGGACTCGCAAACAGTTACGCAGTATGGGACGAGTTTCACAATTATGTGTTGATGCGGCTGAACGAGCTTTAGCTTCTGCAAATTTGTATCTTGATGGCAAAATTATCCCAACTGTTACCGACGGTAGGATGGGTGTAGCGTGCGGTTCGTCAACGGGAAGTACTCGAGATATTCGTGATATTGGTGAGCTTTTAATGACGGGGCAATGCCATACTTTTAGTGCTAACACTTATGTCCGCATGATGCCTCACACTACTGCTGCAAATATCGGGATTTTCTTCGGTTTAACTGGACGGATTATCCCAACGTCAAGTGCTTGTTCATCAGGCTCACAAGGTATTGGCTATGCCTATGAAGCGATTAAGTACGATATGATCCCAATGATGTTGGCAGGTGGTGGCGAGGAATTTTGCCCGTCTGAAGTCTATGTGTTCGACAGCCTGTATGCCGCAAGCCGTAACAATGATAATCCACATCAAACCCCACGTCCTTATGATCAAAATCGTGATGGTTTGGTGATTGGTGAAGGGGCTGGAATGTTTGTGTTGGAAGAGTTGGAACACGCCTTAGCTCGTGGTGCAAATATTATTGCCGAAGTGGTGGGCTATGGGGCGAACAGTGACGGTAGCCACGTTACCCAACCGCAAGCAAGCACAATGCAACGCTGTATGGAATTGGCGTTAAAAGATGCAGGTATTTCGCCAACGCAAATCGGCTATGTAAACGGACACGGCACCGCAACGGAAAAAGGTGATATTGCCGAAACGCAAGCCACAGAGGCAGTTTTCGGTTATGTTCCGCTCAGTTCACAAAAAAGCTATCTCGGACACACGCTCGGTGCTTGCGGTGCATTAGAAAGTTGGTTCAGTATTGAAATGATGCGTGATGGTTGGTTTGCACCGACAATCAACCTTGAAACTGTTGATGAACGCTGTGGCAAGGTCGATTATATCCAAGGCGATGGACGAGAAATCCAAACGGATTATGTGATGAACAATAATTTTGCCTTCGGTGGGGTCAATACCTCATTGATTTTTAAACGTTGGGTAGGGTGCGTGTAAACGCACCAAAGGGAATATTTCAGGTGCGTTTACACGCACCCTACATAAAGAAAAAAATGAAAAAAATCTTACTGGTTTCTTATTCTCAAACTGGGCAACTCACACAGCTTGCCAAAAGTTTTGTTTCGCCATTACAAACGCAATCGGACATTATTATCGAGCATTGCCAACTTCAACCGCAAACCGCCTATACATTTCCTTGGCGGTTTTTACCGTTTTTTAATGCTTTTCCTGAAAGCGTGCATTTGCAACCTGCACCCATCAAGCAACCCGAATTGAATAGTGAAAAATATGATTTAGTGATTATTGCCTACACGGTTTGGTTCTTATCGCCTTCACAACCCATCACAGCATTTTTGCAAAGTGAACAAGCCAAACAGATTTTAAAAGATACGCCCGTTATTACGCTAATCGGCTGTCGTAATATGTGGCTACAAGCTCAAGAAAAAATGAAAAAATTGCTGGCGGATTGTGGTGCAAACCTGATTGGCAACGTGGTTAAGGTTGATCAATCGAACGACTGGGCGAGTTTTATCACCACACCGCTTTGGATGCTGACCGGCAAGAAAAAAGTCGGTAATCTGCCGAGTGCAGGCATTGCAGAAAGTGAAATTCAAGATGTCAGCCGATTTGGTGAAAAACTGTTGCAAATTTTTAGCGAAAACCGACCGCTTGATACAAGCATTTTCCGCAATATGAATGCGGTGAAGATTGATGAAAAGCTGATGATGAGCGAAAAAGTAGGTAGCCGAAGTTTCCATATTTGGGGCAAATTGCTTATCAAGTGCGGTCAGATTTCACCACAATTTAGAAAAGTAATGCTCTGTGTCTATATCGCTTTTTTAATCGCAATGATTTTAACGGTTGTACCGATTTCAGCGGTGATTAAATGGGCGTTAAAGCCGGTGTTACAGAAAAAATTAGATGAACAAAAACGGTATTTTGCCGAGCCATCAGGCGAGTAGGGTGCGTGTAAACGCACCGCTTTGAAAACGATAATAAAAATGGTGCGTTAGCAAACGCACCCTACGGAATAAAAAATGCAAAACGTCTATATCAATAAAATTTCCGCTTTCTTGCCGAACAACCTCGTTTCCAACGACCAAATGGAAGCGGTATTGGGAATGGTGGGAGATGTGCCTTCACGCGTGCGTAAAATGATTTTGCGTTCAAATGCTATTGAGCAACGTTATTACGCCATTGATCCTGTCACTCGTCAAGCCACACACAGTAGCACGGAACTTGCTGTGCAAGCGGTGAAAAATTTAGGTATTTCTGCCAATGAATTTACCAGCCTTGCGGTTGGTACTTCTTATCCAGACCAAATTATGCCAGGGCAAGGGGTGATGGTACACAGTTTGCTCGACAAGGCACCTCCAATGGAAGTGATGTCAATGTCGGGCGTTTGCGTTGCAGGTATGGCGGCGATGAAACACGCTTTCAATGCGGTACGCACAGGCGAACATCAAAGTGCGGTCGCCGTGGCATCGGAATGTGCCTCAGCCATTATGCGTAGTGAAAATTTCAAAAGTGAAGTGGCACAAAAACAGCTTGATAATGCCAAACCTGAAATCGGTTTTGAAAAAGATTTCTTGCGTTGGATGTTGTCCGATGGGGCAGGGGCGGTGCAACTTTCCAATCAGCCCAATGCAGACGGCATCAGCTTTCAAATTCACTGGATTGAGCTGATTTCTTATGCCAATGAAATGCCGGTTTGTATGTACGCAGGCGGCGAAGTACAAGACGGCAAATTTGTCAGTTGGAAATCGGTGTCGCAGACGGAACGGGACGCTAAGAGTTTTATGGCAATCAAGCAAGATGTGAAATTGCTTAACGAAAATATCGTTAAATACACGGTGGAAAAAGCCTTAGCTCGTGCCATTGAAAAATACGGCTTAAAAGCAGACGAAATCGACTACCTACTTCCCCATTATTCTTCGGGTTTCTTCCGTGATAAGCTATCGGAAGGTTTACGCAATATCAACTTCGATATTCCGCAAGAAAAATGGTTTACCAACCTCACAACTAAAGGCAACACAGGCTCGGCATCCATTTACATTATTTTGGACGAATTTAGCCGTACGTTTGAGCTAAAATCAGGGCAAAAAGTATTGTGCTACATTCCCGAAAGCGGACGGTTTTCGTCTTGTTTTATGTTGTTAGAAGTCGTGAAAAATTAAGGTAGGGTGCGTGTAAACGCACCAATAAATGTAACGAAGATAAAATGGTGCGTTTACACGCACCCCTGCGAACTATGGATATAAAAGACATTCCCCAAGACAACAGCAAAATCTTTCGTGGACAGAAAAAAATCATCTACGCCACCCGTAACGGCAACTACGAAAGCGGCACCACATCGGGTTGGGACGATGAAGAATTTGCTACGCAACAAGCGGTGGAAGAACTCAACCAACAAACCGAACAAGCCCTACAAGCGGTCAAAAACGGCGAAAAATCCCTACTTTATTATTTGATGTACAAATACCGTTTCGATGAACAATCCCTCGCCCAAGCCACCGGATTTTGGCAATGGCAAATCAGACGGCATTGCAAGCCCGAAGTTTGGGCGAAATTGTCGCAGAAGAAGTTGGAGAATTATGCAGGGGTGTTTGGGGTAGATATAAAAATGTTAAATTTGAACAGTCAACTTTAAGTTGACAGTTCAAAATAGCATTTAGTTGTAAACTTAAAGTTGACAACTGGAACAATTTTTCAAGCGGTTACTTTTTATAAAAATTTTGCAAATGAACAACAACTTCCAACACCAACACACTGCCCATTGTGAAAGTGGCGTGATGTCCACCTTGTTGAAATCGCAGGGTGTTGATTTTAACGAGGCAATGGTTTTCGGCTTAGCATCGGCATTAACCTTTGTTTATATTCCGTTGATTAAAGTGAGCGGAATGCCATTGATTTCTTATCGTATGCCACCTCGTTCGATTATTAAATCTTTGGCTAAATCGCTCAACGCGCGGTTAAAAATGCAAAAGTTTCGCTCGGCTGAACAAGGGCAGACGGCACTTGATGAGGCATTGGCACAAAATAAATTAGTGGGCTTGCAAACTTCGGTGTTTTGGTTGCCCTATTTTCCGCCTGAAATGCGGTTCCATTTTAATGCACATAATTTGTTGGTGTATGGCAAGGAAGGCAGCGACTATTTGATTAGCGACCCTGTTTTTGAAACGGTGCAACGTTGCAATGCAGACGATTTGCAACGGGCAAGGTTTGCCAAAGGGGCATTGGCGGCAAAAGGTTTGATGTACTATTTTGACAATCAACCCGATATGTCGCAGATTGACTTGCCGAATTTAATCCGTAAAGCCATTCGCAAACAGGCAAAACAGATGCTTGCTCCGCTGTTTTTTGTGGGGGTAAAAGGCATTCGTACCGTGGCGAACAGCATTGAAAAGCTGGCAACTGGTAAAAAAGGTGAAAAATACAACTGCTTGTATCTTGGGCATATTGTGCGTATGCAAGAAGAAATCGGCACGGGCGGTGCAGGTTTTCGCTACCTTTATGCTTATTTCCTTGAACAAGCCGCTGATATTTGCCAAGAACCGAAGTTTAAACAGGCATCAGAACAGATGACCGAAATCGGCGACCAATGGCGACAATTCGCCAGCCTTTGTGTAAAACAGTGTCGAAAACCGAATGTGGAAGGGTATCGGGAAATAGCGGAGTTTTTGAGGGGAATTGCGGAAAGGGAAGAAAGATTGTGGAAGATGTTGAAATAATATGGTAGGGGCGGGTCCTGTGCCCGCCCGAAAATAATTGTTAAATATCGGGATATATGAATAAATTAAATTTACCACGACGAAAAACAATTCGTCTACAACACTACGATTATTCCGAAAGTGGACTTTATTTCATTACCATTTGTGTTCAAGATCGCCTATGTTTATTCGGAAACATCTGCGATGAGAAAATGAACTTAAATAATGCCGGAAAAATGGTTGAAACAGCTTATTTTGAATTGGAACAGCATTTTCCAACAATAAAATGTTTAGATTATGTGATTATGCCTAATCATATTCATTTTATTCTACAAATTGAAAATTCAGATAAACTAGCTCGTCATTCATTATTTGGTGTTATCCAGCGATTTAAATCTCGGACAAATGTTGAATATATCAAAAATGTAAAGCAGAATAATTGGCAACCCTTTAATCGAA
Organism: Actinobacillus indolicus; assembly: GCF_004519515.1. Lineage (NCBI taxonomy): Bacteria > Pseudomonadati > Pseudomonadota > Gammaproteobacteria > Pasteurellales > Pasteurellaceae > Actinobacillus > Actinobacillus indolicus. The sequence goes on from NZ_CP038145.1 coordinate 1,344,856, forward strand.
AATTATGGCAACGGAGTTATTACGAACATATTATTCGAAATGAAAAAGATTATTTAACGATTGCTGAATATATTGAGAATAATCCGTTAAATTGGATGCACGACAAATTATATATGCAAGAATAAATTACGGGCGGGCACAGGACCCGCCCCTACGGATATTAGATGATAGTTATACACAATTTAAACCACCAATACCCCAACGCTCCAACCCCTGCTTTGCAAAATATCAATCTGCATATTGAACAAGGCTTGGCGGTTGGTTTGCTTGGTCCGAACGGGGCAGGGAAAACGACTTTGATGTCGCTACTGACGGGGTTGCAAGCGGTGCAATCGGGGCAGATTTTGTTTAATGGTGTGCCGTTTGAGAAACTGACGAAGGCTCAACGACATCAAATTTCCCTTGTGCCGCAAGATTTTGCCTTTTATCCGCTTTTGACGGTGTGGGAAAATCTAAAATTTTTCGCCACACTTTATGATGTCAGCGATAAAAAATGGTTGGCGGAATTGTTGGAAAAAACAGGGCTAACGGCACATCAATCCAAACTTGCCAAGCATTTATCGGGCGGTTTGAAACGCCGTTTAAATTTTGCGATTGGGTTAATCAACCGTCCGAAAGTGATTTTTCTTGATGAAATCACCGTTGGCATCGACCCACAATCTCGCCAGTTTATTTTAGACAGCGTGGCGGATTTAACCAAGCAAGGAGTGACGGTGATTTATACGTCTCATTATTTGCAGGAAATCGAGCAGTTGTGCGATAAATTGGTGTTATTGAATGAAGGCAAGCTGATTTATCAAGGTTCGGTGCAAGGAATTTTGTCGGAGGGTCAAAGTTTGGAGCGGTTTTATTTGTCATTTTTGGCTAAGGCGGATAAATCGTGTTAATAGCATCGATCTTTAAAGAACTTCGCCTTTTAAGTCGTGATCTACACGGGGTTGCCGTGTTGTTTATGATGCCGATTTTGTTTATGTTGATTATGTCGGCGGCGTTGAGCAATGATAATGAACTCAGTCACCAATCGGAAATCGTGTTATTAAGTGAGCCAAATAATTCGCTTAACTACGATTTTTTCAAGGCATTGCAACGGGAAAATCTGAATATTCAGCAGGCGGATTTAAGCCAGTTGGAACAGTATCAGACGGCATTACAAGCGGGTAAATTTGAGCTATTAATTGCCAATTTCAACACGGAACAGACCGCTTTGAACAAAGAACAAGCCTTGCAATTATGGCTAAATCCGAGTGTCGATCGGGGTTGGTTGTTGGGGGTGAAAGGCGTATTGCAAAAACATTATACGGAACAACGTATTCAGCATTATCTGAAAGACAATCACATCACCTTAGAAAACAATAAACGCAAACAAATTAAAGAGATAGAGAACAAAGTAAACAAAGAGCTAGACCAAAAGTTTAGCCAAATCAACGATTATTTGAGCAAAGAACTGTGGCAAGAAGTGTATCTCAACCGCCAAGGCAAAGAAGTGGCGAAACCCAATTCGGTGCAACACAGCGTCCCTGCTTGGCTGATTTTTGGTATGTTTTTTATTATGATTCCGCTGTCTAATGTGATGGCAATGGAACGCCAAACCAATACCATTACACGGCTACGAATGGCAAGGGCGTCGGCGTTTCAGTTGATTGTCGCCAAACTGATCCCTTATTTTATGATTAACCAACTGCAATTTGTCGGTATGATTGCCCTTGGCTATCTGGTGTTACCGCAGTTGGATATGCCTGCCTTTACCTTGTCGGGCGATTGGTTGCCTTATGCAGTGCTGTCCAGTGCGGTGAGTTTAGCAGCATTGGGCTACGGCTTGTTGGTGAGCGTGGTGGCTCGCACCACAGAACACGCCGTGGTGTTGGGCGGTGGTGGCATCATTATTATGGCGGCAATTGGCGGTATTATGGTGCCGACTTATGTGATGCCTGACATTATGCAGACGGTAGCACAATGGTCGCCAATGGGTTGGGCGTTAAGCGGTTTCCAAAATTTGCTGTTAAATCAATATGAATTGTCGCAAATTGCAAATGAATTGGGGAAATTGACCGCTTTTGGTTTGACTGCATTAGGCTTGGCTGCGTTGATTTATCAACATCAATTAAAAACACAAGTAAGATTTTAGTAGGGTGCGTGTAAACGCACCGATTATTAACATTTATTTAAATGGTGCGTTAGCAAACGCACCCTACGAATTATGAAATACCAATTTACCCTAGAACCCGAATTGCTCGAATTAGAGTTAAAAAAACTGATTATCCAAGAAAGCGAGAAAGACGATTTTGCACCCGAAGACATCAGCGATGATGAATGGCTGTTTGGTGAACAAAGTCGTATTCAGCTGGACTCCTTAGACGCGTTACAAATTGTGGTGGCGTTGCAAGCGCATTTTAAAGTGCGGTTGCAAGGGGATAGAATGGTGCGTAAGCATATGATGTGTGTGAAAGATTTGGCAAAATTTGTGCGTGAGAGCCATTCATAATGTCGAACGTTTATCTTGTTGCCAGTCAATCACGCTTTGCAGAAAATATCTCGAAACAGACCGCTTGTCAGCTCGGTGTGCAGACGGCATTGCCTTATTTCAAAGCCTTTGATTCGCAATTTGTAACCTTGCCCGAACTCTATTCACTGATTGAGCAACAAATCGCACAACTGCTTGAACAAACCGCTTGGTCGCAGGAAGAATTAAGCCAAATTCCCTTTTTCTTAGGTTCAACCAGTTATGTGATTGCTGATTGTGAGGCACGCTTGGCTCAACAACAGCCTTTGCCGACAGAATACAGCATTGCGGTGATTGGCGAATATTTGCGACAAAAATATCAGACGGAAGTGTTTAGCTTCGCAACTTCTTGCACTTCTTCGGCACAAGGGGTGCATTATGCTTATAAGATGCTGAAATCAGGGCTTTATTCCAAAGCGATTGTGATTGGTTTTGAGCTATTTAATCGTTTAACGTTTGAACATTTCCATTCCATGCACTTGTTATCCCATTCTGAGCCGTATCTTCCATTGATTGATTCAGAAGGCATTGTGTTGGGTGAAGGGGTAGCTTGTCTGGCGTTAAGCACTGAACCCAATCATCAGTTTGAATGTGAATTATTGGGTGTCAGCAGTTTAACGGACAATGAAAATCTAACCAACAACAGCCCAATCGCCTTGCAAAAATTATTACTCCAAACCTGTGAAGTTGCCAATGTTGAACCTAACCTTATTCAAGGAATTAAGGTTCATGGTGTAGGCGGAAATAGTGATGAAATGGAAGGGCGGTTATTATTAGACTTATTTCCACAAGCCCAATGGATTCTTACTAAACATTTTATGGGGCATACCTTAGGGGCAAGCGGTGCCTTAGAAACCGCCTTTTTGCTTGATTGTTTTATTCAAAGTGAAGTTCCTAATTTGCAAAAAAATGCCGATAACTTACCGCTTGCTCACGGTAAAAAGCTCGAAAATGGCTATTATCTTAGCTACTTTTTAGGCTTTGGTGGCAGCAATGTGGCGTGGATAATGAGGTTAAATCACAATGAATAATGCCGTTTATATTGCTCAACGCAGCCAATTTCTTTGCCAAGATGTTGATGATAAAACCCTACGCCAACAGTTAAAAACACAGGGTATCGATGCTCGCCGAATGAGCCGTTTTACCCAATTAGCCATGTTGGGTGCTTTGCCTTTAAAAGAGCATATTTACCCAAACACCCCTATTTATCTTGCGTCCAGTTTTAGCTCGCCAGCTAAATTTAACAAAATCTTTCAGCAATTAAATACAGAAAATATCCCTAGCCCCTTAGATTTTATGGCGAATCTCAATAATGTTGCCACATTTCAACTTGCTCAAACTTTAAATACCACCGCCACAACGCTTTTTTTGGCGGTCAATCAACACAATTATTTGCAACCGTTAAAATTAGCAATGTTAGATCTACAATCTGAATGTTGTCAAAATGCCTTAGTCGGCTGGGCATATGAAAGCTCAAATGGCGAGCAAGAAGGAAGTATTTGGTGGCTACTCTCTCAAAATTCACTCAACAATATATCGTCAGATGTTATTTCAATAGATGATGCGAATAATGGGTTAAATACATCTCATTGGTTTACTACGATTCAAGAAATGAATATCACAAATGAGTCTGTATTTTCCCTACTGAAATAGTGTAAACTAATGTCAATCTTAGATCATGAATTAGCCACGAATGACAACTTTAATTTGTAACTTTTCTTTTAATATCAGTCGTTGGAATGTGGTTTGTAATAAAACCTTAACCGTAGAAGATTGGAAACTAGGCGAAAACCACTGGCAACAAAACAGTACAAGTTGGGAAGATTTTGCACCAAAACTGGCATTTCTTCCCCCACTTAAACGTCGCCGTTTAAGTGATTCTGCACGGCTCTTTTTTGAGTCTGCGTGGTGTTTAACTGAACAAGATGAAAATCTGCCCGTGGTATATGCCTCTTCAAACAGTGAGATCAACCGCAGTTTTGCTTTGTGGCAAACGTTATTGCAAGAGGGTGATGTTTCGCCGACTTCCTTTAGTCTGTCGGTTCACAACGCCTTAGTCGGACAATGGTCCGAAATGCGTCAGGTGAAAACAGAAACGACTGCAATTACAGCTCAACAAGATAATTTGGAAACCGCTTTACTTGAGGCATATTTATTGTTGAACGATGGTTACGAGAAAGTGTTAGTGGTGATTTCGGAATCTCCGCTATATGCAGAATATAATGCTCAGCCCGTTATACGCCAGCCGTTTGCTTATGCTTTGGCAATGATCATAGAAAAGGGGGAGCAATATCATCTTAGTTTACACGCACAGCCGGGGAATATAGAGTCTTTTTTTGCAACAGGTGATAATAGTTTAAATTGGGTTAAACAACAGCATCTTGCTCAATCGCAATGGCAAACACCAAGCAGTCGAGGGGGATATTGGCAATGGCAGAAAAACTAGATTGGATTAGGCGTTTTCTTGGCACGTTATTCGGCTTTGTATTGTTTGGCATAGTCGGCGTGTTGTTTAAAATTGTATTGCATCGCTATGCGAAAAATTATCCGCATAACGATTTGGCAACGCAACTGCAAGGGCGACAAATTGTCGGGAAAACGTGGCGATTTTTCGTCAATTACCTGAAATGGGCAGGAATTTTGGAAGTGAAATATCACGGTTTTGAACGCTTGGGGCGAGAAGGACAGTTGGTATTAGCCAATCACCCATCACTACTCGACGTAGTGTTGATTTTCAGCCAAGAGCCTCGTTTTAACTGTATCGTGAAAAAAGATCTGCTAGATAATCCATCTATGAGTAGCCCGATCCGTGCTTGTGGGTTTATTCCAAATACCGAATCGGAAGAATTACTTGAGCAGAGCCATCAGATTTTACAAAACCAAGTGCTCTTGTTATTTCCCGAAGGAACACGCACAGACTGGGATGGCGTGGTAAAATTACACCGTGGTGCAGTATCCATCGGTTTACGCAGTGCGAAAGTAATTACGCCGATTGTAATTAAAATGCATCCGTTAAATTTCAAAAAAGGTCAGCCTTGGTATAAAATACCAAGCAAGAAAATCTGTTATGAATTAACGGTGGGAGAGGATATTGATCCGCAACAGTGGCTTGCAGAAAAACCGTTGCCAATCGCCTCTCGCCGTTTAAATGATTATTTAGAAAATTATTTTAATACTTACTCTAAGGACTAAAAATGGAACTCGAACAACAACTTAAACAGCTGATTATTGACAGTCTTGCCCTTGAAGATATTACCGTTGAAGATATTGAAACAGAGGCTCCACTTTTTGGTGATGACGGTCTAGGTTTAGATTCCGTTGATGCGTTGGAATTAGGTTTAGCAGTGCAAAAAACCTTTGGTTTACAACTTGATAGTGAACAACAAAACTTGCGTGAACACTTTGAAAGCGTTGCAACGCTCGCAAGTTTTATCCGCTCTCACAAAGGTTAAGGGGGGAGACAATGACTGAACAAGAAATTCAGAAAATTCTAACGGAAGCTTTAGTTTCATTATTTGAAATTGATGAAGATCGTATTAAGCCTGAAACCAATTTATATGAAGATCTTGAAATTGACAGTATTGATGCGATCGATTTGATCGATTACATCAAACGTCAAACGGGTTACAAACTTCAAGCAGAAGATTTCCGTAATGTGCGCACCGTCAGTGATGTCGTTACTGCGGTAAAAAAAATTAGTAGCAACTAATCTATCTATGTAGGGGCATTTGCCCATTTGTTTAATAAGGGCTTGCCTCTACTGACTTTATGAAAAATCATTACTTACCTCATAGTGCCATAGCACATTTCCCAACGTGGACTTATGCGGATTTTGAACAACGAGCATTACAAATTTCCGCTTATTTACAACAAAACAAGATAAAAGCCATTGCTGTATGGTTGGAAGATGGAGCAAATTTAGCTTGTACTTTACTTGCTTGTTGGCACGCTAATGTGAAAGTCCTATTTCCACCCAATGACACACCAGAAAGTGTAACTTGGGCAAATCAACACGCTGATTTTTGGCTGACGGATAACGAACAACCTAAGCCCAGCCATCTTATGTTTTCGGAATTAGCCACCGATTTTCCTTTGCAAAAAATCGATCAAAACCGACCGCTTGTTGATCGCCATAACCAAACAGAACTATGGCTTAAAACTTCAGGTAGCACAGGAGAGGCGAAAACCATTGTCAAAACTGCCGAAGAAATGTGGCTCAGTGCCGAAGTGCTGGCAAATGCGTTGCCGTTTTCTGCTGGCAATGAAATTACGGCGATCAGCAGTGTGAGTATTCAACATATTTACGGCTTGACGGTACATATTATGATGTCGCTCGTACAAGGTTGGGTAATTGGGCGTAAGCAGCAGTTTTTCCCTGAATGTATTATGGCGGAAAGCCAGAAATCATCTCAAACTGTACTAGTCAGTAGCCCTGCAATGTTAAGTCGTATGGATTGGCATAAACCACAGTTACCGAAAGTAGTGGGAATTATCTCGTCAGGTGGGGCATTAGATCCTGATGTGTCTAACCAAATTCGCCAACAACTTCACCAGCCTGTGGTGGAAATTTACGGCAGTACGGAAACAGGTCCAATAGCTATTCGTCAAGATACTGGCTTATGGCAAACCTTACCTTACAGCCAAGTAGGAACAGATGAAGAGGGCGCTTTGTGGTTAGAGGCAAAATGGGCAAAAGATCGCCAACAGACCGCAGATGCCGTTGAAATTCACCCTAATGGCTTTGAATTGTTAGGACGCATTGACCGCATTGTAAAAATTGGTGATAAACGGACATCTCTTGTCAGTGTTGAACAGGCGTTAATGAAACACGACTGGATTGATGATTGCTACATCGGCAAACACCCTGAACATCAACGCCTTGCGACTTGGGCAGGATTGAATGAACTAGGCATTCAGGCATTCCGAGATCACGGAAGAAAGTATGTGATTGAACAACTCAAAACACATTTATCCCAAAGCCAAGAAAAATCGGCAACCCCTCGTTTTTGGCGATTTACCGATAAACTGCCTCGCAACAGCCAATCCAAAATCAGTCGTCTTGAATTTGAACAGATCTGTTTAAATGAGATTGTTGATCCTATTTGGCTAACCCAAGAAAACCAAGAAAATGTACAAATTCTACGCGGAAAAGTCCCGCTTGATCTGCATTTTTTTAAAGGGCATTTTGCAAATTTCCCTTTAGTCCCTGGTGTAATTGAATTGCAGTGGGTGCAAGATCAACTGGTTCGTTATTTTGGTCAAGAAAAGACAATTTTACGCATTGATAACCTCAAATATCAGAAATTTCTCCGCCCAAATGATGAATTTGAACTAACATTAAAATGGGAAGAAACAAAAAATCGTATGGGATTTCAGCTGAAAACCGAAGGTGAAATGTGTGGTAGTGGATTATTTGTATTTGGCGATGAATAGTTTAAAACAACTCACCACCATTTTACTCACAGGGGTAAGCATTGCTTACCCACTCATTTGGCTGTTTGCCCCACAAGATAACCCCGCTATTTTGTTGTATTTGCCTTACATTATGGCGATTTTATGGGGCATAAAATCCTTACAAGCGGTGGGATTTCAGCGTTTTTTTGCAATGGTCATGTCGCTTATTTTAGTCACAATAGGCATTACTCGATCCGTAGAAACAATGTATTGGTATCCCGTGATCATCAGCTTAATGATGTTAGCTATTTTTGGCAGTAGTCTATGGAGTTCTCAATCCATTGTCGAACGCCTCGCTCGCCTGCAAACCCCAGATTTACCCCAAAAAGGCATTATTTATACTCGCAAAGTAACTCAAGTATGGTGTTTGTTTTTTATCCTTAATGCAATTATCACAGCCACTCTTATTTTGTGGGAACAATTTGAGTATTGGGCAATTTATACAGGGATCGTTTCGTATATTTTTATTGGTTTATTGATGGGCGGTGAATGGTTGGTTCGGCAATGGGTGATGAAAAAATAAGGTGGGGAATACCCACCTTATAAAAGATTATTGTGTTTTGGCTAGCTTCAATTTCTGAATTGCTGCTTTCCCTTTTTCTTCAGAAACTTGTTCTAAATTTGCTCCTCCAACAAATACTCCCATTCTGATATATTGACGAATAAAGTAGTTTTTCCCGCCTTCAGTAGTAATGTTGAGATCATTAGTACCAAATTCCGACTCTGTTGAAATTTTATGTTTTCCAGCTTTGACTATTTTGTGGAAAAAAACGTTTGGAGCAGACTCTCCAATAAATTTATCATCAACATAAAGGCTTTTTTTCAGTGCAGCCCCAAAAAAACCTTGATCACGATAAATATAAAGCCCGGATTGCGCTTTAGAAGGGTTGATGAATTTTTTTGCCTCCTCACTTTTCGTATCAGATTCCATCGTTGTTTTTGCACAGCCTGTTAAAATTAGTGTGCCAATCAATAAAAGAGAAGAAAGAAATTTTTTCATTTTGCTCTCCTAGTTAAGCGCAATCAATGATGCTTTTTGTTTTTCATCTAAATGTTCAATGGATATGACGGTCAATTTACGTTTTTTCGTTTTTCCTTTTGGTGCTGATGGTGAGCTGGTCGGAATAAGTTCACCCTCTACTTGTGGTGGAAGTTTATACATTGAACCATTGATTGGATCGATGATTAATAAACCTAATGGTCCTCCAAAGGCAAAATTCCCCCAATACCAGCCATCAATATCTGCGGTAAGTGTTACAGTTTTTGGCGCATAACCTTTTTTCTCAAAAATAATATCGTAAATTGCCTTTTTGAAATAGCCAGCTCCTGCTTCTAATATTACAGTTTTTGGTGTTGTTCCTGTAGAAACCACTTTGCCATCTCTATCTTTAATTGTGAATGTCGAACCTTCTGGTGAAGATTGAATTTCGACTGGATATTTACTGTCACTCACGATAGTAGCGCAACCAGTCATCATTGTCGTGGCAAGCACGAATATCGCTAATTTTGCAAATGCTTTCATAGGGTTATCCTCAATTAGAAACGGTAATTTACACCGAGAGAAAATGTATCTGTTTTGAATTTAAGGCTGTTTTCACCACTTAAACTGGCTTTGTAATATTCTACGCCAGCTTCTAAATTTGGATTAAATGCATATTTCACCCCAACACCATAGCCAAAGCCAAGTGCTCCGCTATTAACCAATGTTCGGTCACTTGTCATTGGAATCGCATCTTCGTTCATGTCAAAAGAGCTACCACCTACACCTATTTTAATGTAAGGCATAATGTTATTGATTCGATAGCCTTGTAAATAAGCAAGACTGAGATGTAAAACTTCTTTTGAAACAGTTTCACCCAGTTCATTTTTCGTAGAAGAACCGCCAGTTCTTAATTTAAGCTCCGCTTGTCCAACAAAATCACCTAAAAAATCAAAACCATAACCGCCAAATACACCAATTCCAAATGCACGAGAGCCATTGGTTGAGAACTTGCCATTAATACTTGAATATCCTAACTCAGAGTAAGGCACAGAAAAACTATGTTTAGTTGAGCTTAATTCACCACCAACATACCATCCTGTAAAATTCTCGTTAGCATTTGATGTTCCGACTAAGCCAAGTAGCAACGCAGTTGCAAGCATTGTTTTTTTCATAGATAAAACCTCATAAATATGTGAGAATAACATAGCAATATATGTGCGAGAGCACATCAGAAATGTTACTAAAACCGTTATTTTTATCCATATACAAACAAGACAGGACACTGTCCAAAATGGTGAGAAATAGCACTATCAGTGGAGTGTTTAAATGAGTACGCACGATACAATTAGGGCAATGAGAGAGATCCACAAGTTATCTCAAGAGGATATGGCAGAGAAGTTAAATATGTCACCCAGCGGTTATTCTAAAATTGAGCGTGGAGAAACCAAATTATATTTAGATAAATTACAGCAAATTGCACAGATATTTAATGTAGATATTGTCGAATTATTAAATACTACGGATAAAAATATTTGTTTTTTAATTAGCGAAAATAGCCAGTCTAGTTCTAATTATTATGGCAATAATGATAGTTTAATTTACGAAAATGAAAAATTAAAACTAGAACTAGAGTATAAAGATAAAATTATTTCTCAAAAAGATAATGAAATTGAGTCCTTAAAAGAGATTATTGCTTTATTAAAACAAAAATAATTGAATGGAATTTATATCTATGTTCAATCATTTTGACCAAAATAACAATTTCATTTCTCGCTCACAACAAATTTCCCAGCAATTACAACAAGATAACATACAAGCGGTAGGATTGTGGTTAGAAGATGCCAGTCAGTTTGCTTGTGTGTTGTTGGCTTGTTTAAATGCAAAAGTGCGGGTGTTATTGCCCCCGAATCTGCTTGAAGAAAATCAGCAATGGGTTAGTGAAAATGCCGATTTTTTCTTTCAGGAGGAACATTTTTCTTCCTATGGTAATTTGCAAAAAATTGAGAAAATCTTACCGCTTGTTGATAAACAAAATCCCACTGAAATCTGGTTAAAGACTTCTGGCAGTAGTGGTGAGGCAAAAATTATCAAAAAAAACGCCCAACAAATGTGGCGAGAAGTTGAAACTTTAAGCCAAGTGTTACCTTTTGAACGTTCAGCGGATATTCATCTGATTGGCAGTGTTAGTGTACAACATTTATATGGATTAACCTTCCGTGTGTTTTTACCGCTTGAAATGGGGTGGCAGTTAGGCACAGTGCAGTTACATTATCCTGAATATTTGATTGCGGAAAGTCGTCATTATCGCTGTATTTGGATCAGTAGCCCTGCTTTATTAACCCATCTTAATTTAGACAACGTAGAACTTGGTCATTGCAAGATCGAAGGTATCATTTCCTCTGGTGGTGCATTACCTGAATTGACAGCAAAAGCATTAAGGGCAAAATTGGCTTGCCCTGTGGTGGAAATTTATGGCAGTACTGAAACAGGGGTGATCGCTCGCCGTTTAGATGAACAATTATGGCAAGCGATGCCAAATAGCCAAATTGGACTCAATGAGCAAGGTGCCTTGTGGGTGCAGTCTGATTGGATTAAAGGGAGAGAGCAAACCGCCGATGCTGTTGAGATCAGCGAGCAGGGATTTAAGTTATTAGGGCGAATTGATCGTATTGTCAAACTAGGCGATAAACGTGTGTCGTTGGTCAATATTGAACAAGACTTACTCAAACACGCTTGGGTGAGCGATTGTTATATTGCCTTACATATTCAGCAACCTCGTCCTTTGGCTTGGGTGGCATTATCTGCAGAAGGAATAGAGGCATTTAGGCGGTTAGGGCGTAAAGCGGTTATCTCTACCTTAAAAAACGCGTTATCTCTTACACAAGAGAAATTTGCCTTGCCCCGTTTTTGGCGTTTTTGTGATAAATTACCTCGCAATAGTCAATCGAAAATTAGCCGTTCAGATTTTGAGAAAATCTGTTTGACGACTGAAAATGAGGTGTGTTGATGCAAGTTGAATTTAAGCCCGTTGTTGTGATTCCCCATTACAACCATTCCAAAACCATTACCAATGTAGTAGAACAAATTTTAGCTCAAGGCTTGCCCGTACTGATTGTCGATGACGGTTCTGCCGTTGAGCATCATTCCATTTTGAAACAACTAGCTCAAAATGAACAGGTGAACGTTGTTTTTTGTGAAAAGAATGGTGGCAAAGGGATGGCGGTTAAAGTTGGGTTTCAACAAGCACTGGAGCAAGGATACACGCACGCCGTTCAAGTGGATGCCGATGGGCAACATCAATTATCCGATATATTAAAAATGGTGGCGTTAGCCAAACAACACCCAACAGCTATCATTTGTGGAAAACCGATTTATGGCGATGATGCACCAAAATCCCGTTTATATGGGCGTAAGATCACTAATTTTTGGCTGACGGTGAATACTCTTTCTTTTGATATTCCTGATGGAATGTGCGGTTTTCGGTTGTATCCATTATCATCCGCTGTTCAAGTTTTCAATGAAGAACGTATCGGCGAACGAATGGACTTTGATGTCGAAGTTTTAGTGCGTTGCCATTGGCGGAAAATCCCAATGATCTGGGTTGATACGCCGGTAAAATATGAACAAGGGGGAGTTTCTCATTTTCGTGGCTGGGCAGATAATTGGTTAATTAGCAAAATGCACGCTCGGTTGTTTTTTGGTATGCTTGGGCGAATATTAACAGGGAAAAGCGTATGAGCCAGCAACATTGGGCAAAGCAGAATGAACGAGGCAATCGCTTTTTTCTCACGTTAACCCGTTTGATTGTGAAACATTTTCCTCTTGGCGGTATTCGTTTTGTGACCTTTTGGGTGGTTCTCTATTTTTTTCTGACCTCCAAAAAGATGAGAATCCACATTCAGCGTTATCAGCACTATTTGCAACAAAGCCACCCTGAAGTGCAATTACCCCGTTATGCCGTTTTTAAACAATTTCTTAGCTTTGGCGAAGCAATTACTGATCGCTTTGCGGTGTGGCAACGGAAAATTCGTTATCAAGATTTGATTGTTGATGATGCGGATAATCTTTATGCCGATATGGATAATCCTGCGGAAAGAGGGCAAATACTCGTCTGTTCCCATTTTGGCAATATTGAGATTTGTCGAGCATTAGTAGGAAGTGGACATCACCCAAATTTTCATTTAAATGTCTTAGTACATAATCGCCACGCAGAAGAATTTAATAAAGCCTTAGTGGAGGCGGGCGCAGACGATCTTTCTCTAATTCAGGTGGAAGATTTAGATGCTCAAAAAATGCTTGCCTTAGCAGAACGAATTGAACGAGGCGAATGGATTGCCATTGCGGCAGATCGAATACCAATTCGGGGAGATAAAACGGAATCCGTTAATTTTTTAGGCAAGTCTGCCCAGTTTCCTCAAGGAGCTTGGTTATTGGCATCACTACTAAAAACCCCGATTAATACGGTGTTTTGTATAAAAGAGCAGGGAAAATACCGCTTGCAACTTCGTCGTTTTTCTTCCGCCATTCAAGGCAGACGGCAAGTGCGTGACCAAAACATTCAAAGTGCGATGCAAAAATACGCCAATTTATTAGCAAAAGAGTGTGCAAAAAATCCATTATTATGGTTTAATTTTTATAATTTTTGGAACGAATAACGCCCAATTATTTCTTACTTAAATAGGAGCTTTTATGAAATTAGCAAAATCTTTAACTATCGCTTTAACTGCATTAGTTGTCGCTGCTTGTGCGCCACGTGATACCACACACTATCTTTCAATCAGTGAAGCGTTAAATTCACCTCAAGCTAAAGAAGTGTTAGATCCAAAAATTAAACTTTATTTTGGTAAACCAGCACCTGGTAAAACTTTAGTAAAAGGCGCAGTCACCAATCCAAAAACTAATGCGTTAAATAAAACGGATTTAGAAGCTTGCCAATGGGCATTCCTATCTGCGGTGAAGCGTTTCCAAGAACGTGCACAAAAAGAGGGTGGCACAAAAGTGGGTAACTTAGTCAGTTACTACAAGAAAAAAGAGTACAGTAGTACAACAAAATATGAATGTCACGCAGGCCGTAGCATTGCTGGCGTAGCCCTAAAAGGCGATATTGTTAAATAATCTTTTGGGTGGGCTATGCTCACCCTACTTCATTTAAGCAATGAGAATAAAAAAACACATTTACGCACGCCACGCCTCAGAATATGAGATCCCTTTTTTCGATGTGGATCCGATGAATATTATGTGGCACGGCAACTACGTTAAATATCTGGAAATGGCACGCTGTGCATTTCTGGAAGAAATTCATTACACCTATGATGTGATGGGTGAAAAAGGTTATAGCTGGCCGATTGTGCAACTGAATTTAAAATATGTAAAACCAGCTCGTTTTCGCCAAAAAATTCGGGTGAATTTAGCGGTTGTGGAATATGAAAGTTGTCTGCGTATTGATTATACGATTGTAGATTGCCAAACCAATCAAAAATTAACCACAGGCAGTACCACTCAAGTTGCTGTAGATTTAAAAACGGGTGAAATGCAGTTGCAGACACCGCAATCTTGGCGCGATACATTGGAAAATTATCACGGGTTTATGCCTTGTCTATAATTTAAGAAACATTTTATGAAAAAACTGATTACGTTTGCTTTTCTGCTATTTTCCCCGTTAGTTTTTGCATTTTCTCAGCAAGATCTTATTACTCAATTGCAAAAACCTAATAACTTACAAGGTGATTTTACCCAACAACGTTTTTTAAAAGCGATGTCAAAACCAATCACCAGCACAGGGCAATTTGTGTTAGTCAAAAATCAAGGGCTGTTATGGCAAATGCAAAAACCTTTTGCCAGCCAGTTACGCGTAAAAAAAGAGGAGATTAGCCACTGGAACGGTTCACAATGGGTGAATAATCAAAAATTAGGGCAATCGGAGCAAATCAATCTCTTTTTAGGCTTGCTGTCAGGGGATATTTCCGCCCTTTCAAGCCAATTTGATCTCGCTTTATCGGGCGATGCGAAAAACTGGATATTAACCCTAACCCCAAACAGCTTATTGATGAAACAAATCTTTACGCATATTGTGATTGGTGGCGATGAGGTAGTAAAACAGATTGAACTCAATGAAACACAAGGCGATAGGACTTTAATTCGCTTTGAAAAAATTCAACAAAATCAACCGCTTTCAGCCTCAGTGAGCAAAGCCTTACACTAGGAATTTGCAAAAATGTGTATCCATCTGACCACTTGTCGCACGCTTTTTCTGCTGTTTTTAGTTGGCGTCTGTGTTTTATTTGGTATCCAGCTACGGTCAGGGCATTGGTTACAAACGGATCTACAAGCACTACTTCCACAGGAACAGCATTGGTCTGCTCTACAAATAGAGGCGGATAAATTTCAAGAACGGCAACTTAATCGCCAAATTATTGGGCTTGTAGGACATTCTGAACCAGAGCAGGCGTTTAAGATTGCTCAACAAATCAGCAAGCGATGGCAGCAAAGCACACTTTTTCAACAGGTTAATAGTAAAATTCAGCCTGATTTACCCCGGCTACGAACCGAAATTCAGCAACTCAGTTTAGCTGTATTGCCTCCAAAAATTCGTACCCAACTACTTGAAAAACCAGAAGAATATTTCCAACAATATGCAGAACAGATTGTTAATCCTTTCGCTCAAACCCATTTATTGCCTTTAGAGCAAGACTGGCTTGGGCTTGGGCGTTTTGTGCTTGCCCAATCGCAAATACAAAGTGCAGTGCAATGGAATGTAGAGAATGGAATGCTTTATATTCCAACGGCAGACATCACTTGGGTGCTATTACGCGGTGAACTGGCGGAAAATGATTTAATCAATCCGCAACAAGCTCTTGCCGATCTGACTCAGCAAAGTGAACAGATAGCGACCAACCAAAATGCAAAATGGTTAGCAACAGGATCTGCCTTATTTGCCAATGCCACTAAACAGCAAGCGGAACAAGAAAGTACCTTAATGAGTCTATTAGGTGTCAGTCTTACACTACTGCTATTACTTGCCGTTTTTCGGACATTCAAGGTTCTGTGGCTTTTTTTACCTATCGGAATCGGAATGTTGTCGGGCGTAGTAGCGACCATTTTAGCTTTCGGGCAAATTCATATTTTAACCTTAGTGATTGGCACAAGTTTGATTGGGGTGCTGATTGATTTTCCACTGCATTGGCTTTCCTCTTCGCTATTTGCAGAGAAATGGCAAGGCGAGCAAGCCATGGCAAAATTACGTTTTACCTTTGTAATTAGTCTTGCTGTTACCTTATTGGGCTATGGCGTGTTAGGCTTTACGATTTTGCCCGTACTAAAACAGACCGCACTTTTTTCCAGTGTGGCATTAATTTGTGCCATTCTTGCCACAATCCTTTTTCTTCCACCTCAATTTCAGCGTTACCAACCTCGCAAGCGGTCAGAGTGGGGCAAAAATTTGCAAATAGCGTTGCCTAATGGGTTAGAAAAAATAATTTTGCTACTGTTAGGTTTATGGATTGCAATCGGTGTGGCGAAAAGTGAATGGAAAGATGATATTCGTCAATGGGTAGCAATGCCAGCAGAGTTGCTTTCTCAAGCCAAACAAATCAGTGAAATTACAGGGATTGATTTAGGTAGCCAATATTTTTTAATTGTGGCAGAAAACGATGGAAAATTGCTCAATGTAGATAAAAGTTTGACTAAACAGCTAGAAGGTTTGGTGGAACAGGGTAAGCTGACGCAGTTTCAATCCTTGAGCCAATGGATAATGTCGGAAACAGAGCAGAAACAATTTGCAAGCCAGTTAGCCTTGCGATTAACGCCACAGGATTATGCCATTTTACAAGAGATCGGTGTTCCGACCGAGCCTATTACTCAATCGCAACATAACTTACCAAACCGACCGTTTGTGAGTTTAAAACAGGCTCTAAGTATGCAGTTGGGGCAAGGGTGGCAGAGCTTGTATCTTGGTGAAATCGTACCGAAACAGGTTGTTGCTTTGGTTAAAGTATCAGGTATTCGAGATCTATCCGCCTTGCAAGCTCTTGCAGATAATCAAGAGATTTTTTGGCAGGATAAACGCTACCATTTAAACCAAGCCTTTGAACAAACACGAGATCAAACGGCATGGTTGAAATTACTCTCTTTTGTCATTGCTGGTTTGCTACTGTGGAAATACTTTGGCTTAAAACAGACGGGAAAAATGTTACTAATTCCACTTTTTGCCATTGTCAGTACCGTTGCGGCATTTGGGTGGCTTGCAATGCCAATTAGTCTGTTTACGATGTTTGGATTGCTATTGGTTTCAGCCATTGGCATTGATTATACGGCCTATATGCAAACCGCTCCTGAACCATTACACAGCAAGCGAGTGGCTATTTTATTGGCAGCAAGTACAACCTTGATTTCATTTTTGCTATTAAGCCTCAGTTCTACCCCGGCTGTAGCCTCTTTTGGAATCAGCGTCAGTATTGGCATTTTATTTAGTGTGCTAAGTACCTTTAAACTATTACGTTAAATATTGGAGAAAGATGATGAGTCAATTTGATGTGGTTATCATTGGCGCAGGGCCATCAGGTTCTGTTTCGGCCTCATTACTTAAAAAACAGGGCTTAAATGTTTGTGTGTTAGAAAAGCAGCATTTCCCTCGTTTTGTAATTGGAGAAAGTTTATTGCCATACTGTATGGATATTTTGTCAGAGGCAGAACTGGTTGATGCTGTTCACACAGAGCCAAGTTTCCAATTCAAAAACGGTGCAGCATTTACTTGGGGAAATCGTAATACCTTTTTTGACTTTACCGATAAATTTACCGCAGGCCCGGGAACAACCTATCAAGTTCGTCGTGGTATCTTCGATAAGATTTTGATTGATGAAACGGCGAAAAAAGGCGTTGAAGTCCGTTTTGGTCACGAAGTATTAGCGTTAGATAATTCAGGCGACGATGCTGTATTAAATGTGCGTACGGAGCAAGGTGAAGAATACCAACTTCGTGCAAAATTTGTGTTAGACGCTAGTGGCTATGGACGTGTATTACCACGTTTATTAGATTTAGAAACGCCATCACACCTTCCTGCACGTATTGCTCACTTTACCCATATTGATGATAACATTACTGATCCTGCTTTTGATCGTAATAAAATTCTAATTACCACTCACCCTGAACACCGTGATGTTTGGCTATGGACAATTCCATTTGCCGATAACCGTTGCTCTATTGGTGTCGTCGGTTTGCCAGAAACCCTTGCTGGCGATAGCGAAACCGTGTTGAAAAAATTTGCGTTGGAATGTCCAATGCTAAAACGCATTTTAGTTAATGCAAATTGGGACAATGAATTCCCATATCGCAATATTCAAGGCTATTCCGCTAATGTAAAAGCCCTACACGGCAAACATTTTGCTTTATTAGGCAATGCGGCAGAATTTTTAGATCCCGTGTTCTCATCAGGCGTGACTATTGCACTACATTCAGCCCGTCTTGCCAGCCGTTTAATTCCACGTCAATTAAAAGGCGAGCAGGTAGATTGGCAAACAGAATTTGCACAGCCATTAATGGTGGGCGTTAATGCATTCCGTACTTATGTGAACGGTTGGTATAGCACTATTTTCCAAGATGTGATTTATGCAAGAAATCCACAACCAGAAATCCGCCAAATGTTATCTTCTATTTTGGCTGGTTATGCTTGGGACGAAAAAAATCCATTTGTGGCAAAATCAGATGCTCGCTTAAAAGCATTAGCAGAATTGTGCGGTGTTGCGACGCAAGATGCATAAAATCAGATTTTCTCTTTGACTAGTTGCTTCAAAATCTGTAATATTCGCACCCTATGCAAAAGGTAAAACTACCCCTAACTATTGACCCATATAAAGACGCACAGCGTCGAATGGACTACGAAGGCTACATTTCTGCGAGCCTACTTAGCCGTTTGGGTGAATCTGTTGGTCAAGTGCTGGGCGATGCACAAGTTACTTTATCGTTATATGTTGATCCGCAAAAACTCACAGTGATTAAAGGCACTGCAAAAGTTGATGTGGAGCTAGACTGTCAACGTTGTGGTAATCCGTTTTCGCAAACACTCGACTGCACATTTTGTTTCAGCCCTGTATCTAATTTAGAGCAGGCGGACAATTTGCCCGAGATTTATGAGCCGATTGAAGTTGATTCTTTTGGTGAAATAAATCTGCTAGAGATGATAGAAGACGAATTCATTCTGTCATTACCTCTAGTACCAATGCATACCGATGAACACTGTGAAGTGTCCGAAAGCGAATTGGTTTTTGGCGAACTACCAGAAGAACTGGCAAAGAAACCAAATCCTTTCGCAATATTAGCTAATTTAAAGAAAAACTAGATCTAGTAGGAGTATAGCCAATGGCTGTTCAACAAAATAAGAAATCTCGTTCACGTCGTGATATGCGTCGTTCACACGATGCGTTAACCACAGCTGCAGTATCTGTAGATGCACGTGGCGAAACCCACTTACGTCACCACGTAACTGCTGACGGTTACTACCGTGGTCGTAAAATCAAATAATCAATAGAATCTCGTAGAGGTTTAAATTGACTCATCTAACTCTTGCGTTAGATGCGATGGGCGGGGACTTTGGTCCCCGTATTACTATCCCCGCATTATCACTTGCGTTGGCTCAACACCCAATGCTCAACTGTATCTTGTTCGGCGACCAAGCTGAAATTTCCTCCTATCTCAATAAACTTTCCCCTGATATTCAACAACGTATCGAATTAGTTCATACAGCAAAAGAGATCGATGCAGACTTGCCTTTTATGCAAGCGATTCGCCAAAGTAAAGGTAGTTCAATGCGTTTGGCAATTGAAGCAGTAGCAAATGGAAAGGCTCAAGGCTGTGTGAGTGGCGGAAATACAGGCGTACTAATGGGGCTGGCAAAACAGCTGATTGAACCTTTGCCAAATATTGATCGTCCTGCATTAACATCTTTGATTCCCACAATTAACGGCAACTCAAGTGTGATGTTAGATCTTGGTGCAAATGTCGAAGCTGATTGTGAATTATTGCTTCAGTTTGCTGAAATGGGTAATGTGTTTGCAGAAGTGATGTTGGACTTGGTCTATCCACGTTTAGCATTGCTCAATATTGGCACGGAAGATCATAAAGGAACACAACAAATTCGAGATACTCACCAACAGCTAAAACAACGTAATCACCTGAATTACATCGGTTTTTTAGAAGGGGATAAGCTAATGAATCACCTTGCTGATGTGATTGTCTGCGATGGTTTTAGCGGTAATATTGCGCTTAAAACCCTTGAAGGGGCAGCAAAAAATATCCTTTCACTCTTTAAAAAACCAACGGAAGATTCACATCTTTGCCGTAATACAAAGCGTTATTTATTACGCTTAATCTTTTATCGTTACTATAAAAAACTACAACAGATCAACCCTGATCGCCATAACGGTGCAACACTGCTCGGCTTATCGTCTGTGGTTGTAAAAAGTCATGGTGGCGCAAGCGAGCGAGCGTTTTTCTATGCGATAGATTATGCGGTGCAACAGGTGACAGGGCAAGTTCCCCAAAAGATAGCTTCTCGATTACAAAAACAATAATTGTAATAAACGAGTGTTAACAAGCGGTCATTTGCAAACCATTTTTTACAAATGACCGCTTGTCTTTTTATCGGGAATATTTGGTGGAATAAGGGTTTATCGGTATAATACGCCCCAATTTTAGAAAATTGAGATAAGAATATGTATAGCAAAATTTTAGCAACTGGGAGCTATATGCCAGCTCAAGTTCGCACAAATGCTGATTTAGAAAAAATGGTGGAAACCTCAGATGAGTGGATTGTCACTCGTTCTGGCATCAAAGAACGTCGCATTGCAGCAGCCGATGAAACCGTTGCAACAATGGGGTTTGAAGCGGCAAAAAAATGTTTGGAACAGGCGAATATCGATCCGCAAGAGATTGATTTAATTGTGGTGGGAACAACCAGTAATTCCCACGCTTATCCAAGTGCGGCTTGCCAAATTCAAGGGTTATTAGGCATTGATGATGCTATCTCTTTTGATGTGGCTGCAGCTTGTACGGGATTTGTGTACGCTTTAAGTGTTGCAGATCAGTTTGTCCGTTCAGGGCAAGTGAAAAAAGCCTTAGTGATCGGTTCAGATCTTAACTCGCGTAATTTAGATGAAACAGATCGTGGAACGGTGATTTTATTCGGTGACGGGGCGGGCGCTGTTATTTTGGATGCGAGTGAAGAAAAAGGCATTATTTCAACACATCTACACGCATCCCCTGAGAAAAATGAAATGCTGATGTTACCTTATTCTCAGCGTGGCGATGAGAGATCAGGTTTTATTTTTATGCAAGGTAATGCTACCTTTAAGCTTGCAGTAAAACAGCTTTCTGATGTGGTTGAAGAGACATTATCTGCAAATCAGTTGGACAAATCCGAATTAGATTGGCTTGTTCCACACCAAGCGAACTTACGTATTATTAGTGCAACGGCTGAAAAACTTGATATGTCGATGGATCAAGTAGTGATCACTCTAGATCGTTATGGCAACACCAGTGCCGCAACCATTCCTGTTGCATTAGATGAAGCGGTGCGTGACGGGCGTATCAAACGTGGGCAACTATTGCTTCTTGAAGCCTTTGGTGGCGGTTGGACTTGGGGTTCTGCCCTTGTTAGATTTTAATCGGTGAACC
Organism: Actinobacillus indolicus; assembly: GCF_004519515.1. Lineage (NCBI taxonomy): Bacteria > Pseudomonadati > Pseudomonadota > Gammaproteobacteria > Pasteurellales > Pasteurellaceae > Actinobacillus > Actinobacillus indolicus. The sequence goes on from NZ_CP038145.1 coordinate 1,366,458, forward strand.
TTAAGATGTCTGAAAAAATTACTTTTGCCGATAAAAAACGTAAAACCGTTGAACGTGCTGAATTTACTGCAGATGGTCGCTATCTTCGTAAAGTGCGTAGTTTTGTACTGCGTACGGGGCGTTTGAGCGATTATCAGCGTGATATGATGAATAATAACTGGGAAAATCTCGGTTTAGATTACCAAAATACGCCTTTTGATTTTGAAGCGATTTTTGGCAACAGCAATCCTGTTGTGCTGGAAATTGGCTTTGGTATGGGGCGCTCACTCGTGGAAATGGCAGAGCAAAATCCTGATCGCAACTACATTGGGATTGAAGTTCATACCCCTGGGGTTGGTGCTTGTATTGCTTATGCGTTGGAAAAAGGCGTGAAAAACTTGCGAGTGATCTGCCACGATGCGACAGAGATTTTGCGTGATAGTATTGCTGATGCTTCATTAGGTGGATTACAGCTCTATTTCCCTGATCCGTGGCAAAAAGCAAAACACCATAAACGCCGTATTGTTCAGCCTGAATTTATTACTCGTGTATTAACCAAACTGTCGCCGAATGGTTTTATCCATTTTGCAACGGATTGGGAAAACTACGCTGAGCATATGCTAGAAGTATTACGTCAATTTGACGCTTCATTGCAAAATACGTCAGAAACCAACGATTTTATTCCACGCCCTGATTTTCGCCCTTTAACGAAGTTTGAAGAACGTGGGCATAAGTTGGGACACGGCGTGTGGGATTTATATTTTATTAAGAAATAATGTTACTCAAATAGGAGAAAGAAAATGGCTCAACCAATTCGTAATCGCAGACAGCGTAAAAAAATGCACTTAGCAGAGTTCCAAGAATTAGGCTTTTTAGTGAAATTCCAATTTGCTGAAGGCACAGGTATTGATCAAATTGATGCAACCGTTGATCGTTTTATTGATGAAGTGATCCGCCCAAATGGTTTAGCTTATGAAGGCAGTGGCTATTTGCATTGGGAAGGTTTAATTTGCTTAGAAAAATTAGGTAAATGTGATGAATCTCACCGTCAATTAGTGCAAAAATGGTTAGAAGCTAATGGCTTAGTTGAAATCGAAGTGAGTGATTTGTTTGATATTTGGTGGGATTTACCTATCTCTGAATAATATATTGCCTGCTCTCTCTCCTGCTTGAGGGAGAGAGGAATTTTGGAGAAATAAATGGAATTCTTAGCCCCTTTTATTCAGATCATTGTCGGCTTATTTAGCTTTTTATTAGTACTACGTACGTGGCTACAATTCTGTCGTGTCGATCCTTATATGCCGATTTCACAAACATTGATGCGTTTAACCAACCCTGTGTTAAATCCGTTAAGTAAGCTGATCCCAACGGTAAAAGGCATCAACTTTGCTGCACTTTTACTTGCTGCAGGAATCGTTGCGTTACAATTTGTGTTATTCGGTGTGGATGTACCAAGAGCTGTGCTTATCGGCTTATTAAGTGTTGTCAAAACCTTTGGGCAGATTCTCTTTTTTACAACCTTAATCCGTGCCTTAATGAGCTGGGTCACACAGGGAAATCATCCGTTAGATTATACCGTTGCTCAAATTACAGAGCCTGTACTCGGTATTATCCGTAAAATTTTACCAAAAACGGGTATGTTGGACTTTTCTGTGATGGTTTTAGGTTTTGCGTTAATCTTCCTTAATGGGCTGTTTTACCAAGTCTTTGGACAATTATGGGCTGTGGCGTAATGCAAGCGGTCGAATTTTGTGAAAATCCGCAAGGTATCCGCTTGCGGATTTTTTTACAGCCGAAAGCAAGCCGAGATCAAATTGTCGGTTTACACGATAACGAACTCAAAATTGCGATTACCGCTCCCCCTGTTGATGGACAGGCAAATGCTCACTTGCTAAAGTACTTGAGTAAGCTATTTAAAGTCCCGAAAAGCAGTATTGTGTTGGAAAAGGGCGAACTACAACGCCATAAGCAAATTTTTGTGCCAGAACCCAAACAAATTCCTACTGAAATTGAAAAGTTAATTTAGTAGTCGATAATAGGTATTTACTCCATAGTGATATCGAAAGCTAGTTATACAGTCCCAAAGGGACTGAACTATGCTTAACCTAGTACGGCTATGTCGTGCTAGGCATAAATGGTATAAGTTTTACATTTCCCATAGAAAAAATGTGTTAAAACTGCTAATTTACACCTATTGAAAACCATTCTTAATTGAGAGAGAAATTGAAATGTTATTTGCGGTATTCACGATTATCGCCTATCTAGGCGCATTATTATGGATTATGCCAACCCTTGCTCATATTGATGCGGAGAAAAAGCCGAACATCAAAGCGGTTTTAATCTTGGGGATTGTGGCGGTGATCTTCCATATCATCAATATCTCTCAACATCTCATTGTCAGCAACGGGCAAAACTTTACTGTGGCTAATGTGGCTTCTTTAATCAGTGTTATCATCAGTGCTGTCGCTACCTTTGCTCTTACACGTTGGAAAACCGTTTGGTTTCCGCTTTCTATTATCTATTCATTAGGTATTGTTACCGTTGCTTTATCTACCTTTGTAGAAGGAAGTTTTATCAAGCAACTGTCCGAAAATCTTGGCTTGATGTTCCATTTAAGTATTGCGATTACTTCTTACGCCCTATTTTTTATCGCCTTACTCTATGCGATGCAGTTGAAATGGTTAGATAAAAACTTGAAAAGTAAGAAAATGGCATTTTCCCCTGTGCTACCGCCATTAATGACCGTTGAACGCCATTTCTTTACGCTCACCCTTGTTGCACAAGGCTTGTTAACTATTGGGTTAGTGACAGGGATGATTTATCTGCATAACTTTTTTGCGCCAGAGCATATTCATAAAGCGATCTTCTCTTTCATTGCGTGGATTGTGTATAACATCTTATTATTAGGGCAATGGAAATTACGCTGGCGTGGAAATCGGGTGCTTATTTACTCAATTTCAGGTATGATGTTACTTACTATCGCTTATTTCGGTAGTCGAGTTGTGTAATACACTCGTGGAAGCGGTAAGATTCTCTTAAAAATTTGCAAATAAACGCTCAAATCTTACCGCTTGTTGATTCACTAACATAGGACTTTTACTTTGGATACGATCCCCCTGAGTAGTTTATTTATTTCTTTAGCGATTCTGTTAATTCTTTCCGCTTTCTTCTCTAGCTCTGAAACAGGGCTAATGTCACTCAACCGCTACCGTATGCGTCACCTTGCAGAAAAAGGGCATAAAGGGGCGAAACTTGCTGAAAAACTGCTATCTCGCACGGATGTTTTATTAAGCCTTATCTTAATTTGTAATAATTTGGTAAACATCGCCGCTTCTGCGATTGCTACTATGATCGGTATGCAGTTATCAGGTGAAGCAGGCGTGGCGATTGCAACGGGTTTACTGACCTTTGTGATGTTGGTTTTCTCTGAGATTTTACCTAAGACTATTGCCGCACTGTATCCTGAAAAAGTTGGCTTTACGGTCAGTTATCTTCTTATGCCATTACAAAAATTATTAATGCCGTTAGTGTTCTTTATGAACCTAATCATTAATGGTTTGATGAAACTGTTGCGTATTCGTAAATCAGAAAAAGCAGGACTAAGTTCAGAAGAACTGCGTAGTGTCGTGCTTGAAGCAGGGAAATTCATTCCAACTGCTCACCAAGAAATGCTCGTGTCCATTTTAGATATGGAAAAAGTGACCGTAGATGACATTATGGTACCACGTAATGACATCGGCGGTATTGATATTGATGATGACTGGAAGTCTATCATGCGCCAGCTGACTGGTGCTGCCCACAACCGTGTTGTGATTTATAAAGGCAATATGGATAAAAATATTTTGGGTATGTTGCGTGTCCGTGAAGCGTTTCGCTTAATGTTAGAACGTAATGAATTTACCAAAGAGCAACTGATGCGTGCGGTAGATGCGGTTTATTTTATCCCTGAAGGTACGCCATTAAATACCCAGTTGATGAATTTCAAAAACAACAAAGAACGTATCGGGTTAGTGGTAGATGAGTATGGCGATATTAAAGGCTTAATTACCCTTGAAGATATTTTAGAAGAGATTGTCGGCGAATTTACCACATCAACTGCACCGGCTTTAGAAGATGAAGTGAAACCACAATCCGATGGCTCGGTATTGATTGAAGGCTCTGCAAACTTACGAGATTTGAATAAGTTATTCGATTGGAATCTTCCTATTGATGAAGTACGTACCTTTAACGGCTTGATTTTAGAACATCTGGAAAAAATTCCCGATGAAGATACGCAATTTACCTTGCTAAATCTGAAGGTCACCGTTTTAGAAGTGTCGGATAATATGGTGAAGTTGGCGAGAGTAGAGCCACTTAATTTAGAACAAGATGATTGATTCATAAACAAAAATGAGCGTGTAATGAACCTTATACGCTCATTTTTTTATTTTTCTGATCGGAACAGCTCGCTTTTTACATTCTTTTTTTGATACAACGGAGGCATTAGGGTAAAATCTTGCCTTATTTTGTAACGAAAAGAGCTCGCTCATGACAACGCAACTTTCAATAGAACAAATATCTAATCTTGCTCAAGCAGATATGCAGGCAGTCGATCAGGCTATCCTTGCTCAGCTCAATTCAGATGTTGTATTAATTAATCAGCTTGGACACTACATTATCAGCGGTGGTGGCAAGCGTATTCGTCCGCTCATTGCGGTGTTAACTGCAAATGCGATTGGCTATAAAGGTCAAGAACATATTACCTGTGCGGCTTTTGTTGAGTTTATTCATACGGCAACCTTGCTACACGATGATGTGGTTGATGAGTCGGATATGCGTCGTGGACGTGAAACGGCAAATGCCCGTTTTGGTAATGCGGCAAGTGTGCTTGTGGGCGATTTTATCTATACCCGAGCGTTCCAAATGATGGCAAGTTTGCGTTCTCTTGATGTGTTACAAGTGATGTCTGATGCAACCAATGTGATTGCTGAAGGCGAAGTTCAGCAGTTGATGAATGTCAATGATCCTGAAACCACCGAAGCGAATTATATGCAGGTGATTTACAGTAAAACCGCTCGCCTGTTTGAAGCGGCAAGTCAATGCTCTGCGATTGTATCAGGTGCAGACCAAGCGACTGTGATTGCGATGCGTGATTATGGTCGCTATCTCGGTACGGCGTTCCAACTGGTTGATGACATTCTAGATTACAGTGCGAATGCTGAACAATTAGGCAAAAATATCGGTGATGATTTAGCCGAAGGTAAACCAACCTTGCCATTGTTACACGCAATGCGAAGCAGTAATCCGCAACAAGCAGCGTTAATTCGTGAAGCGATTGAGCAAGGCGGAAAACGTGAAGCCTTAGACGAAATTTTGGCGATTATGGCAGAGCATAAATCTTTAGATTACACAATGGAACGTGCCAAACAGGAAGCCCAGAAAGCCGTTGATGCGATAGCTATTTTGCCAGAAAGCGAATATAAACAAGCGTTGATTTCATTGGCATATTTGTCGGTGGATCGGAGTTATTAAGTAAATGTTACTTTTCTTTGCTTCGCCAAAGAAAAGTAACCAAAAGAAAGGCGACCCTACTTCACCGCTTATCTTCGCTTAGTTTAAATTTGCTTAACGGAACATTTTAAATTCGCCAACTTCGTTGGCTCAGAGAAAAATGTTCCTACAAATTTAAACACGCTCAGGCGGTTCAGAAGGGGTTATATATTGTGATAAGAAAATATAAATGACAGAACAAACCAACCAACCCCAAGCCCACAAAGAAGCGTTACAACAAAAACGCAAATTGACTCGTAAAGGCAAAGATCCGAACGCTCCTTTTGTGCGTGAAAAATTAGAACTGCCAAACGGACACAACAAACTTTTACTACACTCTTGCTGTGCCCCTTGTTCAGGTGAAGTAATGGAAGCTATTCACGCTTCAGGGATCGAATTTGCGATCTACTTCTACAACCCAAACATTCACCCATTAAAAGAGTATCTGCTACGCAAAGAAGAGAACATTCGCTTTGCTGAAAAACACGGTATTCCGTTTATTGATGTCGATGACGATTATGAAAACGACCGCAAAGAGTGGTTCAAAAAGGCAGAAGGAATGGAGTGGGAGCCAGAACGTGGTATTCGTTGCACAATGTGCTTTGATATGCGTTTTGAAAAAACCGCAAAATATGCCCACGAAAACGGCTACCCTGTTTTTACCAGCTGTTTAGGTATTTCCCGTTGGAAAGATATGAACCAAATCAACGGTTGCGGACACCGTGCGGCAGCCGCTTATGATGATGTGGTTTATTGGGATTATAACTGGCGTAAAAACGGCGGTTCACAACGGATGATCGAAATCAGCAAGCGTGAACGTTTCTACCAACAAGAATATTGTGGCTGTGTCTATTCGTTGCGTGATTCAAATAAATGGCGTTTAGAAACGGGACGACAACGCATTGAAATAGGTAAATTGTATTATTCGCCGGATTAAGAAATTTCCCTGAAATATCATAATGTTGCATTGGAGGAAATATGGATTTAAAAACATTTTGGGATAACTGGGTTCCGATTTGGGCAGTTTCTCGCCAAATTCCCCCTGCAAAAGTGATTAAAAACGGTTATTTATTTGAAGAAGTTAAAGACGGTAAGCGTGAACAAGAGCTATTGCTATATAGTCCAGAAGGAATGACTGAAGCAGAGGCTTATTTATCCGATAAAGATTATTTCTGTGTCAGTGGTTTAAAAGAAGGGTTTTCTGTACCTAAAGGTTGGGTTCATCGCTTGTTTAACTTTATGATGATAAACAACCACCTTCAGATGCAAGCGGTTAGTTTGGCAGAAAAATTTGCAATTCAAACGGAAAAATCTGAAAACCGTTTCGTGGTAAAAATCTATCATCAACAAACATTAGCAAGCAGAGGGCAAGTTGCCTATCAAAACGGCTATGCGGTGGTTGATTTGATTGAAACTAACGAAAATTATCGCCGCCAAGGGCTCGCTACCCAAGTCATGAAATTACTGACCAACTATGTGGTAGAAAACGGTGTGACGGTCGGGCTTCTGTGTGCCAGCGCACAAGGTAAACCACTTTATGAAGCACTCGGTTGGTATGTGATTGGGCAGTATTCAAGAATGGTTAAAGCAACGATTTAAATTTATATTAAGAGGAACAAACAATGTCTAAATTTGCAATGGTATTCCCAGGACAAGGCTCACAAGCGGTTGGTATGCTTGCTGATCTTGCACCTGTTTACCCTGTGGTAGAACAAACTTTCAAACAAGCAAGCGATGTGCTTGGTTATGATTTATGGGATTTAGTCCAAAACGGCACAGCAGAAGATTTGGGTAAAACTGAACGCACCCAACCTGCGTTATTGGCGGCTTCTGTTGCGTTATACCGTATTTGGCAAGAAAAATTCCCTGAGCAAAAACCTGCGGTAATGGCAGGACACAGCTTGGGTGAATATTCGGCGTTGGTTTGTGCTGGCGTGTTGGATTTCCAAGATGCGATTAAATTAGTGGAATTGCGTGGCCAAGCGATGCAAAGTGCTGTGCCAGCAGGTACAGGGGCGATGTTTGCGATTATCGGTTTAGATAATGAAGCGATTATCAAAGCGTGCGAACAAGCAGCAAGTGAAGTGGGCGAAGTGGTTTCTGCGGTAAACTTTAACTCACCAGGTCAAGTGGTTATTGCCGGCACGAAAGCGGCAGCGGAGCGTGCAGGCGAATTATGTAAAGAAGCAGGAGCAAAACGTGCGTTACCATTGGCGGTGAGCGTGCCTTCACACTGTGCATTAATGAGGCCAGCAGCAGAAAAATTAGCTGTAGCATTGCAAAATATTTCATTAAACGCACCGCTTGTTCCTGTGATTAACAATGTAGATGTAGCCGTTGAAACCGATGCGAATAAGATCCGTGATGCGTTAGTTCGTCAGCTTTACAGCCCTGTGCGCTGGACAGAAACGGTCGAAAAAATGGCACAAGAGGGTGTAACAACCTTATATGAAATTGGTCCGAATAAAGTCTTAACAGGCTTGGCGAGCCGTATTGTGAAAGAGTTATCGGCAAAAGCGGTGAATGATGTCGCATCGTTTGATGCAATTTAATCGTAGGTCGGGCATTTATGCCCGACAATCATCAATAAATAAACATTGGGCATAAATGCCCGACCTACAAAGGGAAAAATATATGCAAAACAAAATCGCATTAGTCACAGGGGCAACTCGTGGAATTGGGCGTGCAATCGCTGAAGAATTAGTATCTAAAGGTGCATTTGTGATTGGCACGGCAACATCAGAAAAAGGGGCTGAGGCAATCTCAGCTTACTTAGGCGACAAAGGCAAAGGCTTAGTGTTAAACGTGGCTGATGCTGAATCTATTGAGCAAGTACTTGCGCAAATCAAAGAACAGTTTGGCGACATTGATATTCTCGTTAATAACGCAGGGATTACCCGTGACGGTTTATTAATGCGTATGAAAGAAGATGATTGGTTCGATATTATTCAAACCAACTTAACCTCAATTTACCGTTTATCTAAAGCTGTATTGCGCCCGATGATGAAAAAAGGCGGTCGTATTATTTCTATTGGTTCGGTGGTCGGCTCAATGGGTAATCCAGGTCAAACCAACTACTGTGCGGCAAAAGCGGGTCTTGTCGGTTTTTCTAAATCACTAGCGAAAGAAGTGGCTTCTCGTGGCGTAACTGTAAACGTGGTTGCTCCAGGTTTTATCGCAACGGATATGACGGACGAACTTACCGAAGATCAAAAAAATGTGATCTTAAGCCAAATTCCAGCAGGTAAACTTGGCTCACCACAAGACATCGCAAAAGCGGTGGCATTCTTAGCTTCTGATGATGCGGCATATATCAACGGCGAAACCATCCATGTCAACGGTGGTTTATACATGAATTAACCGCAACAAGCGGTCTGTTTTTAGCCGAATTTTACAGATTGTGGGATTCGGTTTTTTCTTTTTTAGTTATTTTTATTTTTTTGGATAGTGTTCTTATTTGAGAGGAGGTCATTGATGAACAAAAATACCTTTGTGGTTGGCTTTATGCTTTTTGCTGTCTTTTTTGGTGCGGGGAATTTAATTTTCCCTCCAAAACTAGGCTTTGATAGCGGAGCAGATTTCTGGACTGCCATTCTAGGGTTTACATTGACAGGGGTTGGATTGCCATTAATTTCTACCATTGTGGCATCTTATTATGAAGGGGGGTATAAAAAAGCGTTAGAACATATTAGCCCGATTATTTCGTTGTTACTTCTTTCAGCGATTTATTTAACCATTGGACCGTTCTTTGCCATTCCTCGTACGGGGGCAACGGCTTATGATATGGTGGTTGTACCATTCTTAGGTGAGCCGAGTTCGACTTCGCTCTTTATTTTTACCTCCCTCTATTTTGGATTAGCGCTTTGGTTAAGCTTAAACCCAACCAAAATGGTTGACCGAATCGGTGCAATTCTTACTCCTGCGTTATTAATTACTATCATTGCGTTGGTGATTAGAGCACTCATGTTATTTTCAGGGGTAGAAAATGCAGAAGTGAGCTTTTTAGAAATGCCATTTTTTACAGGGTTTTTAGAAGGCTATCAAACGATGGATGCGCTCGCTGCTTTTGCGTTTTCCGTATTGGTGATTAATGCAATTAAAGCGAAAAGCGATAAAGAGGCAGAAGTATCTTTGGTTAAACAGACGACTTATGCTGCATTAATCGCTGCAATCTCTTTAGCGGTCATTTATATTTCAATCGGTTGGATTGGCTATAAAATCCCATTAAGTGCAGAAAATGCTACGGCTATTGTGACGAAAGGCCAACATTTAGGAACTTTCATTTTAAATGAAACAACAACACAGGCATTTGGTGAGTTAGGAAGAACGGTGCTAGGGATCATCGTTACCCTTGCTTGTTTAACGACCGCAGTTGGATTAATTGTATCCACATCGGCTTATTTTAATAGCGTTTTCCCAAAAATCTCTTATAAAGTCTATGCGGTTATTTTCACATTAATTGGTTTTGGTTTAGCCAACCAAGGTTTAAATGCGGTAATCAGTAAAGCCGTACCTGTGTTATTGGTACTTTACCCGATTGCAATGACGGCATTGATCGTGTTATTGATTAACCTCTTTATGCCACTGCCTGTGTTAGCGCAACGTTTGGCGATTATTTTAGTCACGATTGTTGCGATTATGTCTGTGGCGGGTTTAGCGTTTATGAATCATCTTCCACTTAAAGCCTATTCAATGGAATGGTTGCCTTTTGCTTTTATTGGCTGTTTCATTGGTTATCTTTTTGCAAAAAAACAGGCGTAACTGACCGCTTGTAGTATGGGCGTGAGCGAGTAGTTCACGCCTATTTTGTGACTTTTTAAGGATGTATCATGCCAGAATTACCCGAAGTCGAAACAAGTGTGAGAGGTATCTCACCTTACCTTGTAAGGCAGAAGATTAAAGAGATTGTTGTTCGTCAGCTGAAATTACGTTGGGCGGTGAGTTCAGAGCTTTCTACTATGCAAGGGGCGACGATAATTGAGATTTACCGCCGTGCTAAGTATTTAATTATTCAGACGGATAAGGGTGATATTTTAGTTCATTTAGGCATGTCTGGATCGTTGGGTATTTTATCAGTCAAAGAGAATAAAGAGATAGGCAAACATGACCATGTGGATTTGGTGACTGAAAATGGCGTGATTTTGCGTTATAACGACCCAAGAAAATTTGGCGCATGGATCTGGGCGGAGAAAGCGGAACGATGTGAGTTGTTAGTAAACTTAGGGCCAGAACCTCTTTCTGATGCGTTTACAAGCGGGTACTTATGGGAAAAAAGTCGCAATAAAACCGTCGCAGTTAAAAACTTTATTATGAATAATGCGATTGTCGTTGGGGTAGGAAATATTTATGCCTGTGAATCGTTATTTATGGCGGGAATTCATCCAGAGTTAGCTGCGCAAAACTTGACGTCAAAACAGTGTGAGCGTTTAGTTTCTGTGATAAAAGATGTTTTAGCGAAAGCGATTATTCAAGGTGGAACAACCCTGAAGGATTTTATTCAGCCAGATGGTAAACCAGGCTATTTTGCTCAGGTGTTGCAAGTTTATGGACGAAAAGGTGAGGAGTGCAATGATTGTGGCTCGCTCATTGAGGCGAAAGTGATCGGCCAGCGTAATACTTATTTTTGTCCTAAATGCCAACAACTTCCTAAGTAACCATTTCAATTTTCGATAAGGGCTGGATGTCCTTATCGCTATTCAGATTTATTTTTCCTCAATTTCCATCTTTACATTTCTGTCATCAAACTGTCATATTTTTTTCCTAAACTGCTCGCCGTAGTAAACAGACTACACAAATAGGAGAAATCTATGTTAGTTAAATCATTAAAGCAGTTTATGGTATTTGCCATTGCATTAGGTGCAACTTCTTTAAGTGCAAACGCACAAACGATTACAGGTGCAGGTGCTTCTTTCCCTTATCCAATTTATGCGAAATGGGCATCGCTATATGAAAAAGAAACAGGCAATAAAGTCAATTATCAATCTATCGGTTCAGGTGGTGGTCAGCAACAAATTATTGCAAAGACCATCGATTTCGGTGCTTCTGATGACCCAATGAAAGCAGAGCAACTTGAACAAAATAAACTTCTCCAATTCCCTGCCATTATCGGTGGCACTGTTCCCGTCATTAATATTCCAGAAATTCAAGCCGGTCAATTAAAACTATCAGGTGAGGTCTTAGCCAATATTTTCTTAGGGCAAATCAAAAAATGGAATGATCCTGTAATCGTAGCGCTAAATGCAAATTTACCGCTACCAGATAAAACGATCATTGTAGTTCACCGTTCTGATGGTTCAGGTACCACATTTGGCTGGACAAATTATCTCTCTAAAGTTTCACCAACTTGGAAAGAAAAAGTGGGCGAAGGTAAGTCTGTGAAATGGCCTACAGGTCAAGGTGGTAAAGGTAATGAAGGTGTTTCTGCGTATGTAAAACAGTTAAAACACTCAATTGGTTATGTTGAATATGCCTATGCCAAACAGAATAACCTTGTTTGGGCTTCATTACAAAATAAAGCAGGAGAGTTTGTTCAACCATCAAAAGAGAGCTTTATGTCTGCCGCAGCAAATGCGAAATGGAATGAAAAACCAGGTATGGGCGTAGTACTTACCAATGAAGATGGTAAAGATTCATGGCCTGTGACTGCTGCAAGTTTTATCTTAATGCACAAAGTTGCTGATAATGTAGAGGCAACTAAAGGCGTGTTCCAGTTCTTTGATTGGGCATTTAGTAAAGGGCAAGATGCTGCTTCTGAGTTAGATTATGTACCACTCCCAGCTGAAGTTGTAAGCCAAATCAAAGCGCAATGGGCAAGCGAAGTCAAAGATAAAGACGGTAAAGCAATCCAGTAACAAGCGGTAAGATGAGAGGGAAAATTTGCAATTCCCTCTCTGTCGAAAATCCTGTTGTTTATATGTCAAGGATTGAATAAAAGAAGATAAAAATATGCATAAAGTAGATAAAAAATGTTTGAATCACCCGTTTCTTGAAACGCTATTTAAAAACACAACTCGTTTTTTTGCAGTAGGCGTTTTTTTAGCGTTATCAGCTATTTTAGTCTCATTGATTGTGGGCAGTTGGGATTCAATTAAACAGTTTGGCCTTCAATTCTTATGGACGAATGATTGGGATCCTGTGCAAGAAAATTATGGTGCTATTGTGCCAATTATTGGTACTTTGATTTCCTCTTTTATCGCCCTATCTATTGCGGTACCTATTTCATTAGGCATTGCGGTTTTTCTATCAGAGCTAGCTCCTGAATGGTTAAGACGACCGGTTAGCCTTGCGATTGAATTACTGGCAGCCATTCCGTCGATTATTTATGGTATGTGGGGCTTGTTTGTCTTTGTACCATTATTCCAAGAGTTTGTTCAACCTCACTTAATTGAGTATCTTGGTGAATTGCCTTTTGTAGGAATGTTATTTGCAGGGGCACCATTTGGTATTGGTTTATTTACCGCAGGTTTAGTGCTTGCCATTATGGTTATTCCGTTTATAGCTTCGGTCATGAGAGATATGTTCCAAGTGGTACCAGCGATGTTAAAAGAGTCTGCCTATGGCTTAGGGGGGACAACCTGGGAAGTGGTTTGGAAAGTTATTCTGCCTTATACCAAAGCGGGGGTGATCGGCAGTATTATGCTAGGACTTGGACGTGCTTTAGGCGAAACCATGGCAGTGACCTTCGTCATTGGTAACGCTTTCCAATTACCTGAATCCATTTTCTCACCTTCTTCTTCAATTGCTTCTGCGATTGCAAATGAATTTAATGAGGCTGGTGGGTTACAAAAATCTGCCTTAATGGAATTAGGCTTAATTCTTTTCCTCATTACGACATTAGTTTTAGCTTGCTCGCGTTTATTGATTGCCCGTATGAGCAAACACGAAGGGAGAAAATAGTATGTTAGCACGCTATCAAAATAGACGTTTTCATTGCCGAAAATTCAAAAATAAAATTATGCTCGGTTTATCTGGGTTGTCGGTTATTTTCGGTTTATTTTGGCTGTGTTGGATTATTCTGACATTAGTGACTAAAGGCATTCCTTCCCTTTCTCTTAAGCTTTTTATGGCAGAAACGCCAGCTCCCAATGAACAGGGGGGATTGCTCAATGCCATTATTGGTTCAAGCTTGATGCTATTGGTTGCCATGGCGATTGCAACACCTGTGAGTATCCTTGCGGGGACTTACCTTGCAGAGTATGGTCGCTATAGTAAATTGGCTTCCATGGTGCGTTTTTTAAATGATATTTTACTTTCAGCACCGTCAATCATCATCGGCTTATTTATTTACTCCATCTATGTTGCTCAAGTAAAACATTACTCAGGCTGGGCTGGTGGATTAGCGTTAGCGATGATTGCAATTCCTGTGATTGTGCGTACCACAGACAGTATGTTAAGCCTTATACCAAATAACTTGCGTGAAGCTGCGATTGCATTAGGTTGTCCACAATGGCGTATGATTACGATGATTTGTTATCGTGCGGCAAAACCAGGTATTATCACAGGGGTATTACTTTCTGTAGCTCGTATTGCGGGTGAAACTGCACCATTGCTCTTCACCGCATTGTCTAACCAATTTACCTCATGGGATATGAACGGTCCGATGGCGAACTTACCGGTTGTAATTTATCAATATGCAGCAAGTCCATTCCAAGACTGGAATACATTAGCTTGGGCGGGTGCAACCTTAATTACGTTATTTGTCCTCGTACTCAACTTAATTACCCGTTTATATTTCCAACCAAAACAAAAATAAGGATAAAAGAATGAATCATCCAGTTGTTCCAAAGAGTGAAACGAAGATCGAAATCAATAATTTAAATTTCTACTATGGCGATTTCCATGCGTTAAAGAACATTAATTTACGCATTGCAAAAAATAAAGTGACGGCCTTTATCGGCCCATCTGGTTGTGGTAAATCGACATTATTAAGAACCTTAAACCGCATGTTTGAACTTTATCCAGCACAACATGCGACAGGGGAAATCAACTTAGAGGGCGAGAATCTGCTCACCTCTCATACGGATATTTCGATTATTCGTGCAAAGGTCGGAATGGTGTTCCAAAAACCGACCCCTTTCCCAATGTCGATTTATGACAATATTGCGTTTGGTATTCGTCTATTTGAGAAATTAAGCAAGGCAGAAATGGATGAGCGTGTTGAATGGGCATTAACCAAAGCAGCATTATGGAATGAAGTGAAAAATAAATTGCATCAAAGTGGCGATAGCCTTTCTGGTGGTCAACAACAGCGTTTATGTATTGCCCGTGGGATTGCGGTAAAACCTGAGGTATTGTTACTTGACGAACCTTGTTCTGCACTTGACCCAATTTCAACAATGAAAATTGAAGAATTGATCAGTGAGCTAAAACAAGACTATACTGTCGCTATTGTTACTCACAATATGCAGCAAGCTGCACGTTGTTCTGATTATACGGCTTATATGTACCTTGGCGAATTAATCGAATTTGATGAAACGAAAAAAATCTTCGATAAACCTAAAAATCAAAAAACCGAAGATTACATTAAAGGTCGAATGGGCTAACAGGGACAAACAAGCGGTGAGATTTCATCTGTTTTTTGCGGTATTATGTAGCAGTTGCACAAAGATTTCATCCGCTTGATAAATTAAAATCCTGATAAATCATTCTACTTTATCAGGATTTTTTTATGAGTAAAGCAAAAGAAAAACGCAGAGCCATGTGTTATGACTATCTCAGCGATGAGATAGAAGCCCTTAATCGTCAAAATGTAGAACTTAAAACCCAATTATCTGAAAACAAGAAGATAATCTACGCCCTAAAACAGACCATTGTTTACCTAGAATCAAAACAAAACTGGTTTGGCTCAGAAAGTCCTACGGTTGATATTTTGTATGAAAACATTATGTACCCTTTCAAACGCAATTATATGCAGTTATTAGGGGAAGTGCTAAGGGAAAATCAAACACGGTGGCTGACGATAGATTTCATTTTAGATAAGATGTTAGAAAAGGATGGGGTAAAAGTAAGGCTTGATTTTCCACATCATAGCTTTCACACCAGTTTATACTATGCTTTACGCAAATTACATCAACGGGGATTAGTTTTTCGTGAAGGGGATAACGATGTGCCCGAATCGGTATTAAATCAACTTGTGGAAGATGATTGGAGGAAAACAAACGAGTCTCGTTGGTTAATCAATATGGGGGCGTATAAAGTTACGATGGACGCTTAAACTTCCAACGGACATGAATTGTTGTGCGTTGCTCTCGCTCTACCATACCTTTTTCTAACCAATGCTTTAATGCGCCTCGTACCGATACAGTATGCCCTTCCGTGAAAGCCGATTCAGGTTGGTTATCGGCTTTTAATAGCAGAAAGGTAAGTTCAGTCACACCAAAATAACGATTTGGCTCGGCTTTTAGTATGCTGAGCAAGGTTGTCCGCAGTTTGAGCTTAAAACGAGGTTTATATGTGCGATAACAGTATAAGGGCGTATTATGTTCTTCCAAACGGGATTTGGCTTGCATAATGTCAATGGCTTGATGAAGTGTTGCAATCTTTTCATCCACCAAGACTAAGTGTTGTAATACTTGTTTTCGTTCTCGTTGTAACTCGGTCAGTTTTTTCTCAATTTGGTTTAAATACACTTGTTTTGCCATTAGTGAAAAATCACCTCTTGATATACAGTTTCACGTTGCCAATAATGATTCCATTCGGTTTCATTGTGTGTGGTAAGGCACTTTTCTAAAATGTCACGGAACTGTGAACCATTTGATACCCGACGATTATCTTCACGGTAAGCCACTTCATTTGCATAATTGAGTAAATAGGCGTTGCTCATCTTATGCATTTGTCCGTAGTACATCCGTTTGAATCGGGCAAAATAACTTTCCGCCTGATTGTTTGTGACCCCTAAATCACTACGATATTCTTCCTTGTGATTTACCGTGCATAAATCGTAAAATGGCATAAGCACATCATACGCATGACTTTCATCGGTATTGATACGTGTGCCTCGCTCAACAAATTTGTCCGCAAAGCGTTTGACTGTCGATTGTGTTTCCCCGAACGTAACGGCAACCTGCGTACTTTTTGCCCCACGATATAATGGGTTTTTCGCCTTTTCTTCTGCGGTATAATGCTCACGAGCAACTAAAATACAACGTTTGTCGGGATTTTGATTTTCCTTTAAACGGTAATCTATACGGTCAATCTTCTTATTTGCTTTACGAGGTGCAGGGTGAATATATGTGCCATCTATATCGACTTCGCCTGAAAAGGTGGCAAATTCTCGTTGCTCAAGTAGAGCTTTACGAATCTTATGTAGTAACACATAAGCACTTTTATACTCAATGTTTAAATCCCGTGCCATTTGTAACGCAGAAATCCCTTTAACCGCATTCACAAATAAGGCGATGGCATATAAGTAGGTTTGGATAGGCAACTTGTGATTTGCAAAGATTGTGCCAGATGTTACCGAAAAGGTATGCCGACAACTATTCACTTTGCAACGCCACTGCTTGCGAGAGGCAATAAAATATGCCTGATGACGACAACCACATTTCGGACAGGTAACAACTGTTTCACTCCCCCACCTTAATTCGCACAACAACGAAAACGCCTTATCATCAGATAGCGTAGCTATCTTAATAGGCGAAAGCGTGCGGGCTTTGTTGGTTAATAGGAAGTGAGATGCCATTTATTTACTCTTATGTTATACTGTGCATATATTATATTTGGATTATGTCATAAAGTGCAACAAAAGTCAATAGAGTATGTTATAATGTGCATAATAAAACGTTTAAATCATCTGCTCGAAGTGTCAAATATGACAATTAAAGCCTTCTCAGACCAAACAGAAATCCCTTACCGCTCTGTACAAAGTTATTTAAGAGCAGAAAGAGAATTAAGTATTGATGCAGCTATAAAAATAGCTAATACATTGGGAGTTAGTTTAAATTGGCTCATACTAGGTCAAGGCGAGATGTTTATGAGTCTTATAGGTAAATCAACTATCAATGCTGATGAATTAAGCTTATTAGAGAAATATCGAGCAACAACTCAATCAGGTAAGAGAATCATTCAATCAACTTGCAATGTTATTTTAGATGAGCTCCAACCATAGTTATGAAAAATATATTACTTTTAGATAAACTAAAAAGCTTAGTAGAAATTGATCGCTCTTTATCCTTTAATTCACAAGATCCTCAAATTTATCGCCAAAGAGCTTTACTATTTCAAGAATTAGGTTGTAATGCCTTAGCTAAGTATGATAATCGCATTTCTGCTTATTTAGAGAAAAAAGAACTTGAATATTATAATCAAGATTATGTTCCATTATTAACTCAAACCGAATTTGAAGAGAAATATCAAGGCGAAAAGCATACTCATTATTATAAGATTTTCTTTGATATTCTAATAAATGATAAGACATTCTTAAAAGAAAGGTTAGATCCTATTAATTTTGCTTTAAGAAGTGGTAATGCAACATTACTCGGGTTATTTAATCTTGCTTTAAGAGATTGCAATGATGCTATGAAATATCTTGAGCCTTTTCCTCAAGAATATGCTATTGCTACGATAAATAAAGCGATGCTTTTATTGCTTATCGGAGATTATGCAACAGGTTGGAATCTTGTAGTGGTACACTAATCCCGCAGTCCTCAATAAGTGGTACAATATCATAAAAATGAGGATAAACCATGAGACGACCAAGACGAAGCTTTAGTGCAGAGTTTAAATTAGAAGCGGTAAAATTAGTCACAGACAAAGGCTACAGCATATCCCAGGCTTGTCAGGAATTGGATGTTGGTGAAACATCATTTAGACGCTGGTTAAGCCAAGTCAAAGCAGAACATCAAGGCTATGTACTTGCAGGCTCAAAACCAATCAGTCCTGATCAACAACGTATTCGTGAGCTAGAAGATAGAATCAGAGTACTAGAAGAGGACAAGCTGATTCTAAAAAAGGCTACAGCGATTTTAATATCTCTCGAGAGCAAAAATACCAAGCAATCAAGACATTAAAATCGCATGGCATCAAGCGTTTATGTAAGTTATTTGGCGTCAGTGAAAGTGCTTACTATGCCCAGTTCAACAGGCTAATAAACCAGCTAAGCATGTTGGTATCGCCACTCACATAAAAGCCATTTTTGACGAAAGCAGAGGCTCGGCAGGTAAACGCAGTATCAAAGCACGATTGCAAGCAAAAGGTATCACAGTTGGCTTGTATTTAGTGCGTAAGCTTATGAAGCAGCAAGGCTTATTTAGCAAACAACCGCAAAAATGGCGTTATCAAGACAAAGACAATGGCCAAATATTTGATAATATTCTGGCGCGACAGTTTAGTCCTAAGCCTCATATAACGGTGCTTTGTGGTGATACAACCTATCTGAAGGTTAAAGGCGTGTGGCATTATTTGGCAGTGGTTATTAATTTATCCAATCGTCAAGTGGTGGGTTGGAAGCTTAGTAATCATCATGATGCAAATTTAGTGATTGATGCATTAAACCATGCCATGCTAAACATCAAACACACACCAAACATGATCTTTCACTCCGATCAAGGCAGTATTTATGGCAGTGACAAGTTTACAGCTTGTGTAAACAGACACAAGCTAGTCCAAAGCATGAGTCGCCGAGGTAATTGTTGGGATAATGCCCCAATGGAGCGATGGTTTCGTAGTTTTAAACATGAGTGGATGCCAAAAGGCGGTTATCGTGATGTTGAAAGTGCAATGAAGGATGTCAAAGACTATGTGATGTATTATAACCACATTCGTCCACATCAATACAATCAAGGTCTGGCACCAGTTACAGCAAAATCAACTTATCAGGGACTGTTGAATTAGTTGACCACTACAAATATATTAGGTATAAAATGCTACCTAAATATTACATGATTAATGGAGGAAATTATTTATGACATTTAGTAACGTACAAAATACACGAGTATGGTTTATTACTGGGGCGAGCAGTGGGCTAGGATACGAATTCACTAAAAAAGCATTAGAATCAGGTGATAAGGTTGTTGGTGTTGCTAGAAATATTGAAAAACTGAATGAGTTAAAATACCAGTTTGAAGGAATGTTACTTCCTTTAAGTCTTGATGTTACTGATAGAAGTGCTGTTTCGGCTACAGTGGAAACTGCCATTAAACATTTTGGAAGGCTCGATATTGTCATTAACAATGCAGGAAACATGGTAATGGGAATGATTGAAGAATTTAGTGAAGATGAAGTTAGAAGTCAAATGGAACCTAATTTCTTCGGTGCAGTATGGGTTAGTCAAGCAGTTATGCCGTACTTGCGGACGCAAGGATCAGGTCATATTATACAGATATCTAGTATTGGAGGACTGATTACTGGTCCAATGTCTGGAATCTATAGTGCTAGTAAATTTGCTTTAGAAGGATTTAGCGAGGCTTTAGCACAAGAGGCCGCACATTTTGGTGTAAAGGTATCTATTGTAGAACCCGGAGGTTACTGGACGAATTTATACTTAAAAATGAGTTTTACCCTACAGAAAAAAGAGTATGATTCATTACGTGAGAAGTTGGCTCAACAAAATTCAACCGAATCGGTTGATAGTGATCCTAAGTTGGCTGCCGAAGCTATAATGAAACTGGTTAATAGTGAGAATCCGCCTCTCCGATTGATTCTGGGAAGCCTTGTTTATGATTTAGCTGTTGAAAATACAGAAAAACGTATATTTACATGGAAAGAGTGGGAATCAGTTAGTCGTTCTGCGGAACATGGGATTCCTGCACCAGAAGGATATGGAATAATCGAGGAATAGAAGAACAAAAAAGTATTGAGATTATTTTTAAGTATTCCGCAAATGGGCGCGATTGTTGAAGATCAGAAAATTTTTAAGAGGTGGCAAATTTGCCACCTCTTTTTATTTTCTTCGGCTAAAAGTGAAACTTTCTGCAGAAGAAAATACGTGGCAATTGTCAACGGTAAATGTCTGACTGAAGCGACAGCGAAAGGAATTTAAGGAGTTGACAATTTTGCTACACCCGAACCCTCTTGGCTCGTCAAAAGGCAACACCTTTTGACCTGCCAACCGGCGAGGGAGCCCCCTCAAAAAGTGAGGGGGTTGGGGGAGCTTTTTGGAGGGGGTCGAGGGGAAACTTTTCCCTCGTGGGTTTGGGCAAAGCCCATGATCTTTTCTTTTGCTTTTGAATTTGGGGGAGCGGTTTTTGCTCCCTTGCTTTTCGCCTCGCAGAGCACGTCCAGAAGAATTCTGGTATACCGTGTTATACCAAATGGTTTTGGCTCCTCTCGCCTGATGTGTTATTCTCTTCTCAAATGGAGGTGTACGAGATGGCGCACGTTCAGAAATTCACTAAAGGAAATATGCAAGGCTTGTCAATTCACTTAGACCGAAAAACAGAAAACCATTCCAACAAAAATATTGATACAGAGCGTACACATCTGAACTATGATTTATGCGAAAAAGACGGAGATACACTTTCCCGCATGGACGAAAGATTGAGTGAAGTTTATTGCATGAATCGGAAAGATGTAAAGGTGTGCTGTGAGTGGATCGTCACAAAAGTGTCGGAAGAAAAAGGTGCTAACGGTCAATCTATCTACACGGTGTCTGCGACAGGTGATTTAACCAACATTACATCTATTGCAAATGGTGATACCAAAGTTTCGCTTGGTGACGGCATTGTGAATATGGAAGGTAATCGCATTACCAACGTGGCAAGTCCAGTTGAAGCGGGTGACGCTGTAAATAAAGACTACGTGGATAACAGTCACTCAACCGTCACCTCAACTGATGGCACAATTTCAGTGGTGAAATCGGTTGTAAATGCAACGACAGGTGCAGTTAATTATGACCTAGCGGTTAAGGGCGGTATCAAAGTCGCAACAGACGATGGCAAAGTGGTAGAGCATAAACTTGGCGACACACTTACTGTAACTGGCGACAACAAAAACATCAGTACGGTGACAACCTCAACAGGTGCAACACAAGTGAAATTGGCAGATGATGTGAAAGTAAATTCTGTCACTACTGGCAATGTATCAATCTCTACCGCAGGCGTAAATGCGGGCGGTAAGAAAGTGACGAACGTTGCCCCTGCGGAAATCAGCCCAACATCAACCGATGCGGTGAATGGTTCGCAATTGTATGCAACGAATCAACAAGTGATTAACAATGCGAATAACATTGCACAACTTGGTGATAACGTACAAAGCCTAAATCGTCGTGTTGATAACCTTGATGGTAAAATCGATCGTGTGAATAAAGACGCACGTGCGGGTATTGCGGGAGCAGTTGCGACTGCATCATTACCACAGGTTTATATTCATGGGAAATCAATGGTGTCTGCTGCAACAGGACACTATAAAAATGAAAATGCGATTGCTGTTGGTTATTCAAGAGCAAGTGATAATGGGAAGTTAGTCTTTAAACTTAATTCAAGTGCAAATACAAGAGGCGACTTTACTATTGGAACAGGCATTGGATATCAATGGTAATTCTGTAGAAAAATTTGGTTCATAATAAAAATAATATTTGGTTCATCATTTTTGACGGCTTAGCAATAAGCCGTCTTTTTTTATCAAAAATACCTATCCCCTATTGACGATATTCCCATAATTTTTTTATTATCGCACTGTCCCATTTGAGTAATGCACTCAAATGAGAAAATGTATTATTTCTATAATATGCGGATAATGCGTATTTGATTGCTCTCATGAGCCATCAGATAAGTAAGCCAATGAGCTTAAAGAGATTGACGTGAGTCTCTTGTACTACAGGAATTCAAAGCACATTTATCACGCTTTGAGCCGATTTAGGTTATCTAAATGGGCGATTTAGCGTGCCTGAAACAAGATGATTACTCGCTTTGAAGTCCTTGTGATAACAAGGAACACTTTATGGCTCAACATTACTTACTTTCATCCCAATCCAAACAGCTTTCAATTAAACAAATTTGTCGTTTAACCGACGAACAAGCCTTTCAGATGTTAAAAGCCCATCGTTGGGGCAATCCCGATGATATCAATGATGTTTGTTGCCCGTTTTGTGGCATACGCCACCATGCTTATTTTCTTCAATCTCGTAAACGTTGGACGTGTAAACATTGCAAACGAAACTTCTATATTACGACGAACACGGCATTTGCTTTTCATAAATTGCCCTTAGTCGATATTTTGTTAGCTATTTCGCTCTTTGTGAATGAAGTCAAAGGAATTTCGGCAATAACAATGAGTCGTCATTTGAATGTGAACTATAAGACCGCTTTTGTCCTTTGTCATAAATTGCGTGAAGTGCTATTTAAAACCCGTGATTTAAGCCCCTTGCAAGGTGAAATCCACGAAGATGGTGCTTGGGTTAATTTTACATTACGCAACACTAACTTCGCTAAAAATCGCTATAAACAGCAACAAAAAGCCGACAAACAAGGACGAAAATTTCCAAAATTCAGACCGACTAAACGTTGTATCATCAGCTTAAATCAACGGGCATCTAATGATGAAACATTATGGGGTTCAAATAGAACGATTGTCGCTATGGACTATACTGAAAATGCCAAAACAATTTTGGCATTAAATCACCGATTCGTGAAACAAGGTAGCGACATTATGTGTGATGAAAATGGGGCGTATTATGACTTAGATTTTCATTACTCACGTTGGAGTGTTAATCATAAAGAATGTTACAGTGCGAAAGGTATCAACAACAATCTCGCTGAATCCTTTAATGCCCGCTTTCGAGATTTACATCGTGGCGTACATCACAAGTGCGATAACAAGTATGTCCTACATTATGCAAATCAAGTGGGATATATGTCAGACAATCGTCAGAAGTCTAACGGTGAGCTGTTTAATGATGTTCTGAAACGTTGCTTATGGGTGTTACCATTAAGGGAATGGGTGGGTTATTGGCAAGGGAATCATCGCACGCAAGAGCTTATTGGTATGACCGCATTTAGCCCTGAAGAAATTTCTCAAAGCTATTTTAAAGCATTAAACGAACGTATGGCTTACGAAGAACGTTTACTTGCAGCGTAGTTCATCACGGGCATTTTTTCATTAAACAGCATAAAATACGTTTGAAAAGCTTACCTAAAACAAGGTTGAGCGGGTGAGTTACGTCTATAATAAGGAAATGTTGTGTAATCAGTGAGAAAATCAGCTAGAATTAGGTAAAAGAAATGCCCTTAACCCTGTTTCTGGAGTTAAGAGCATCGTAAATTTTATTGCGGTTAAGATTGCGTTTTGGGTTTTGTGCAACTGCTACATAATACCGGTTTTTTGCAAAAAATAAAGATAATCTTACCGCTTGAAACGTCCTTCCTTGTCATAAAGAAAATAAGGAGACTGTATGGGCGAAACGGTTTTAGTGGTTGAAGATGAACGGGCAATTCGAGAGATGATTGCCCTTTTTTTAATGCAACATAATTATCATGTTCTCGAAGCAGAGGACTATCAAAGTGCGGTAAATAAGCTGGCAGAAAAACCAAAGTTAATTTTACTGGATTGGATGCTACCAGGGCGATCTGGGATTCAATTTATTCAATATCTAAAAAAACAAGAAGAGACAGCGAAGATTCCCATTATTATGCTCACGGCACGTAGTGCCGAAGAAGATTGCATTACCTGTTTAAATGAAGGCGCAGATGATTATATTTCAAAGCCGTTTTCGCCCAAAGTACTGCTTGCTCGTATTGAGGCCGTTTGGCGTCGCAGTTATGAATCTAATCATATTATCAACATTGACGATTTACAGCTTGATCAACAAGCTCAACGAGTCTATTTCCAACAAACTGAAATTAATCTAAGTGCGACAGAATATAAACTTCTTCACTTTTTTATGACACATCCTGAAAAGGTTTATACCCGTGAGCAGTTGCTCGATTTTATCTGGGGTAATGACATTTATGTAGAAGATAGAACCGTGGATTCCTATATTCGTCGTTTACGCAAAAACTTGGAGCCTTATCAATTTGATCGT
Organism: Actinobacillus indolicus; assembly: GCF_004519515.1. Lineage (NCBI taxonomy): Bacteria > Pseudomonadati > Pseudomonadota > Gammaproteobacteria > Pasteurellales > Pasteurellaceae > Actinobacillus > Actinobacillus indolicus. Next base: position 1,390,921 of record NZ_CP038145.1, read on the forward strand.
TATGTTCAAACAGTACGTGGGTCTGGTTATCGATTTTCAAACCATTTTCAGGAGTGATAATGAAGCTAAATCTCTCGCTGACCCACTTTATTGTGGAAATTGTCATTGCGGTTTCTGTCTCATTCTTTTTTAGTTTATTTGCTAAAGATTTTGGATTTTGGTTCATCTGTAGTTTGGTCGTTTTATTGATTTGGCATCACTACAACGAAAATAGCTTACTAAAACTTCTTGAACCTGAACGAGATGGAACAAAAAAAGCACGTAGTGCTTGGGAGTATGTTTCCCAAACCGTCGCTTACTATAAAAAACGAGATCGAAAAGAGAAGATTAAAACTTTGCGTTTACTATCAAAATTAAACAAAGACGTGCAGTATTTACCCGATGGTATCCTTATTTTGCAACATAATGGGGATATTTATTGGTGTAATAACATGGCACAACAAATCTTAGATTTTTATTGGGATAAAAAACTCCATAAAAATATCTATAACGTCATTTTTTATGATGAGTTTAAAAATTATATGCGTCAATCTCATCATAAGCGTCCTTTAGTACAATTAACGCATAATCAACGTTATTTAGAAATTAATATTACGCCTTATGATGAGGAGCTAAATTTGTTGATTGTACGTGATGTGACACAAATGATTCGTTTGCTTCATTCTCGTCAAACCTTTTTAAGCAATATGAATCATGAGTTGAGAACACCGTTGACAGTATTGCAAGGGTATCTTGAGTTGTTACAAAGCGGCTCAGATTTAGATCCTTTTCAGGAAAAAGCCATTAAATCGATGTCGGAACAGAGTCAGCGAATGGCGAATTTGTTGCAACAACTTAACCTATTGGCCAAAATTGAAGGATCGACGGGTGAAGATCACATCGATGTCGACATGTCAGAGATGCTTGAGTCTATTCAGCGAAGTACGATGGTCTTAACGAACGAGCAACAAATTCAATTTGAAATTACCCCAAATATCAAGGTATTTGGTGATGAAAACCAACTACAAAGTGCTGTGTCGAACTTAATTTACAATGCGATAAAACATGCTGGGCAAGATGCTTTGATTACCGTTCGTTGGCAATATTGCGAGCAAGGTGCGGAATTTATTGTCTGCGATAATGGAAAGGGTATTGCTCCTCAACATATTCCACATTTAACTGAGCGTTTTTATCGTGTTGATGAGTCTCGTAGTAATCAAACAGGGGGAAGCGGTCTAGGTCTTGCGATCGTAAAACACGCTCTTGAGCAACATGGTAGTTTTCTCGAAATTCAAAGTGAAGTAGGGAAAGGAAGCTGCTTCCGTTTTGTGATTAAACAGGACCGTCTTGTCTCCTAAAATAGGAGACTTTTGTTATATTTTGGTTAATTATTTTATTTAAAGAAAAAAATAAGTTTAAAAATAGAACAAGAATTTGAATAAAATGAGATGTAGATCACGTTTTTGATTAAATTAGGTTGCTCAAACATCCCCTTTCTTTAGAATTCACTCCGAAAAATTTAATTTATTGATAATAAATTCATCCGTTTCTATAAATTCCTCACATAAGGAGCAACCAATGAGTATTGCTATTATCATAGCAACCCACGGTGTCGCCGCAGAACAGCTTCTCAAAACCACAGAGATGTTAATCGGGGAACAAAGCGATGTAGCCACTATCGACTTTGTGCCAGGTGAAAATGCCGAAACTATTATGGGTAAATATCAAGAGAAATTAGCGAATGAACTCGCACATTGCGATCAGGTGCTATTCCTTGTTGATACTTGGGGCGGTAGTCCGTTTAATGCGGCAAACCGTGTATCTGAAGGTAAAGACAATATGGACATCGTCACAGGTGTAAACGTGCCGATGCTTGTTGAAACCTTTATGGCTCGTGATGATGGTCCATCTTTATCAGAATTAGTGGAAGTCGCTCTTGAAACAGGACGTTTAGGCGTACGTGCGTTACGCTATCAAGAAAAAGAAGAAACACCAGCGGCACAACCAGCACCTGCTGCTCAAGCACCCGCACAATCACAAGTAGCTCAAGTCAATCAAGAAGGTAACTTAGTGATTGGTCTGGCGCGTATTGACGACCGTTTAATTCACGGTCAAGTGGCGACTCGTTGGACGAAAGAGAGCCGTGTTAGCCGTATTGTGGTGGTAAACGATGATGTGGCAAAAGACAGCGTGCGTTCAACGATGCTGAAAAGTGTTGCACCACCAGGAGTAACGGCTCACGTTGTGCCTGTGGATAAAATGATCCGTGTTTACAACAACCCTGAATATGCGAACGAACGCATGATGTTACTTTTCACTAACCCGACAGATGTGGTTCGTTTAATGGAAGCAGGCGTTGAGTTCAAATCGATCAATATCGGTGGTATGGCGTATCGTGATGGTAAGAAAATGATTACCAGCGCCGTTGCTGTTGATGATAAAGATATTGAGGCATTCAAGGCGTTAGATGCGAAGGGCATTGAGCTTGATGTGCGTAAAGTATCGAACGATAGCCGTCAATATATGATGGATTTACTCAAGAAAAATAACTTAATCTAAGGAAATTATTATGGAAATTTCTACATTACAAATTATCTTAGTATTCCTTGTTGCCTGTATTTCAGGTATGGGATCAATCCTTGATGAGTGGCAAACTCACCGTCCGTTAATTGCTTGTACCTTAATCGGTATCGTATTAGGCGATATGAAAACGGGGATCATTGTTGGTGGTTCATTAGAATTATTGGCGTTAGGTTGGATGAATATCGGTGCGGCATTAGCACCAGATGCGGCATTAGCGTCAGTAGTTTCAACCATCTTAGTTATCGTGGGTGGACAAGATATTCCAACTGCGATTGCGCTAGCTATTCCACTTGCTGCGGCAGGTCAAGTTTTAACTTACGTTGTACGTGCGATTACAGTTGGTTTCCAACACGCAGCAGACAAAGCCGTTGAAACTGGCGATTTAAATAAACTGGATTGGATTCACCGTTCAGCGTTATTACTTCAAGCAATGCGTATTGCAATCCCAGCGTTAATCGTTGCGATGACAGCTGGTACGGATACTGTTCAATCTATGTTAGCAGCCATTCCACCAGTTGTAACAACAGGTCTTAAAATTGCCGGTGGCTTTATTGCGGTTGTAGGTTATGCGATGGTTATCAATATGATGCGTGCAGGTCACTTAATGCCATTTTTCTATGCGGGTTTTGTGATTGCAGCATTTACCGATTTCAACCTTGTAGCATTAGGGGTTTTAGGTACTATCACAGCGATTATTTATATCCAACTTCACCCGAAATACAACCAAAGTAAACAAGTGGTGCAAGTGCAAGCAACAAATAACGACCTTGATAACAGATTAGACTAAGGAAGTAAGACTATGACAACTGAAATCAAAAAAGTAACACAGAGCGATTTGAATGCGGTGGTACGCCGTTCTAATCTCTTCCAAGGTTCTTGGAACTTCGAGCGTATGCAGGCGTTAGGTTTTGCCTACTCAATGGTACCGGTCATCAAACGTTTATATCCGGATCCAAACTCACAAGAGCGTAAAGATGCGATCAAACGTCACCTTGAGTTCTTCAATACTCAACCATTCGTAGCGGCTCCTGTATTAGGGGTAACCATCGCAATGGAAGAAGAACGTGCGAATGGCAAACCTATTGATGATGCGGCAATCAACGGGATCAAAGTTGGTTTGATGGGGCCTCTTGCTGGTGTGGGTGACCCGATTTATTGGGGAACAGCACGCCCAGTATTCGCAGCATTAGGTGCAGGCGTTGCCTTAACAGGTAGCTTATTAGGTCCATTACTGTTCTTCGTATTATTTAACCTTGTGCGTTTAGCAACCCGTTACTACGGCGTGGTTTACGGCTACAAAAAAGGCTTAAACGTTGTACAAGATATGAGTGGCGGTTTATTACAAAAATTAACCGAAGGTGCGTCAATTCTCGGCTTGTTTATTATGGGAGCGTTGGTTCAGAAATGGACAAGCATTAATGTACCGCTTGTGGTTTCTACCATTCAAAAACAAGACGGCACAACGGAAATTACCACCGTTCAATCTATCTTAGATAGCTTAATGCCAGGTTTATTACCGTTACTCTTAACCTTTGCATGTATGTGGTTATTACGTAACCGTGTGAATGCACTTTGGATTATCATCGGCTTCTTCGTTATCGGTATCTTCGGTGCGTGGACGGGTATTTTGACATAGTCTAGTTTGTTAAGTAGAGAAAGGCCTTAAATCATCATGATTTAGGGCTTTTTTATACTTATAAGAAAGTTCCAGAGTGATAATAGCTTGGATTAATAGATAAAAAACAAGATATAACTTTTTAGAAAACGAGATTGTTAATAGGACTATATTCAGTAGATATACTAATAGCAAATCTTGTTAAAACCCACCTTTTAAAATAATCCCCTTTAAGTATTGATAGTAAGTTAGTTTCTTATTGCTCTATTCATTAGTAGGAAATCATAAAGAAAGCGAATAACTAAAGAATGGTTTTGTTGATATTCCGTATAGTATTAATGACTTGTTGCTTGATAGATGGAGTATATAGCTATAAAAAAAATCTGCACACAAATCAGTTGAGAGCAAGCCCCACTCCTTAGTGTGCAGATTATTTAGATAATGGTTTCTAATTAACGAAATGGTTGATTCAATGGAATCTCAGGATCTGGTTGTTTGTTGAAATAGACTCATAATTGCTCTCCGAATAAAAAGCAATTTATTTTAATACTTGAAATAATTATCAAAAAAGTCAATTCTACAAAAACTTTATCATCTTTGAATAAAAAATGCTTTATCAATTGATGTAGATCAAACTGATTGAATAACAAGCGGTAAGATTTTACAAGAATCTTACAATGAAAAAATAATAATGAGAATAATTGACAATTTCCTTTTGGTATGTAAATATTTTACATGTTTGTTATTGAGAATTGTTTTCAAAATAAACATGTATGAGAAGTATTTATCTAAGGAAGAAAAACATATGAAAAAATTCAAACTACTCCCTGTATCCGCTATGGTGTTGGGTGCATTGTATGCAGGTTCAGCATTCGCAGAAAATAACGAAACTATGGCTCTTGATACCATTAATGTTACTGAGCATCAAGGCTTAAAGGTAAAAAGTAATGTTGTGACGACACAGAAAAAAGACGAAAGTGTTGAAACAGATTTGCGTGGATTACTCAAAAATGAGCCTGCGATTGGTTTAGGTGGTGGTAACGGAACTTCTCAATACTTATATGTTCGTGGTATGGGGCAAAATTCGGTTGATGTGAAAGTGGATAATGCCTATTCAGACAGCCAAATTCACTATCACCAAGGCCGTCATATGCTTGATCCTGCATTGGTAAAAATTGTTTCGGTACAAAAAGGGGCGGGGAGTGCTTCTGCCGGTATCGGCCAAACAAACGGTGCGATTGTGGCTAAAACGATTGATGCTGAAGATTTACTCAAAAACAGTAGTAACAAAAATTTTGGCGCAAAAGTCAATGCGGGTTATAACAGTAATGATGGTTATAACTATGGTTTATCTACCTTTGGTAAAAATGATACCTTTGACTTTGTTGCTGCGGTAAACGGCGTAAATGAAGATGACTACAAAGGCGGTAAAAATTATAAAAATGGTAAAGATGGCTCAAGTCGTGTGCCATACAGTGCTTTAGACAAACTCAGCTATTTATTCAAAGTTGGGGCTAACGTAGGAAATCATCGTTTTGTATTAAGCCATTTAAAAGATCAATACAAAGGTGATCGTACAGTTCGTGAAGAGTTTTCTGTAGATAATTCCGCAGGTAGCCGTTTAACAGATGCTCGCCAAGCACCTTCAGAACGTAAAATGACCGTAACCAATACCAACTTGGAGTGGACAGGTAAAGATTTAGGATTTGTGAAAGAAGTAACAGCTAATGTCTATCTTTTAGAACACGGTCGTTGGTCTGCTGACGATTCGAAAAATGGTTATGCGGGCGGTACTCGCAATCAAGGTTCAACCAAAACTAAAGTAGAAACCGTTGGCGCAAATATTAACTTCGACTCTGAATTACACGAAAATGTGCTATTAAAATACGGTGTAAATTATCGTGAACAAGAAGTCAAACCAAACAAAATTTTGCGTGCGGGTGTGGTAAATCAAGAAAAACGTGATGTCGGTGTTTATGCAGAAGCGATTACCTTCATTAAAGATGTCGTTTTAACAACGGGTGTTCGTTACGATCACTTCCAATTTAAAGCAATGGACGGCAAAAAAGTCAGTGATGGTGCAGTAAATCCAAGTGTTGGTTTGATTTATCAACCAATTGATAACCTGACCTTGAGCGCAAGCCATAACTATGCAACCCGTAGCCCTCGTATGCATGATGCATTAATGGCTCACGGCGCTCGTGGTGTCGTATCTATTGCAAACGGTACCAAAGCCGAAAAAGCACGTAATACAGAGATTGGCTTCAACTATGATAATGGCGTTTGGGGTGTAGAAGGTAGCTACTTCTGGCAAAATATTAAAGATGCATTAGGCACATCAACAGGGCGTAACAATCATTTATGTGATGGAACTAATCTTCAATGTGCCTCTGACATTATTAATGCCGGAAAAATCAAAAATAGCGGTTACGAGCTAGCGACATTTGTAAATTATAACGGCTTCTTTGGCCGTTTAGGCGTGGCGTATAGCAAACCTAGATTCTATGGCGATAACTTAAGCGCAAATCCTGAATACGCTGTTCGTACAGGCCGTACTTGGACAGGAACTTTAGGCTATCGTTTCGAGCAACCAAATGTTGAAGTTGCAGTTCATCATCGTCAAGTTGAAGGCTTAGATGCCAAAGATACTTTCATTTTAGCTAATGCGGTGGTTACCCCAAGCACAACAGGTAAAGCTGGCTACGGTATTACTGACTTAACAGTAAACTGGAAACCACTAGGTACAGATAAAATGAACCTAAACTTTGCGATTAATAACATTGGTAACAAGAGCTATATTCCACATTGGCAACGTAGTACTCTTCCTGGTGTTGGTCGTGAATACCGTGTAGCAGTTAACTACACCTTCTAATTTTTTCAATTTAATGTTCACCCTTATCAATAACGCTCGATTTATCGGGCGTTATTTTTATCCTTTTTGATCGTCTTTTTACTTATAGCAAACGTTTGCGCAATCCGTTATAATGCCCTTAATTTTGTTTTCTATCATTAACGGAACCGCCCAATGACTGTACAAACCTTTCGTGGCTCACCTGCCTTATCTGACTTTCGTTTAAACCAACTTCAACAAAAATTCGAGCAACATCAACTGCCTGTTAAATCGGTCTATGCCGAGTATTTGCATTTTGTTGAGCTAAACCGACCGCTTGTAGCGGATGAAACACAAAAAATCCAAGAGCTGTTGCACTATGGTCCAACCCTTGCGGAACACGAGCCAACGGGCTTTTGTTTGATTGTAACTCCTCGAGTTGGCACGATCTCTTCGTGGTCGTCAAAAGCGACAGATATTGCCCATAACTGTGGACTAGAAGCGGTAAACCGTATTGAGCGTGGTTTGGCGTACTATTTTGAATTTGAACAAGCGTTGAATGAAACAGAGTTAGCAACCCTAAAAGGCTTGTTGCACGACCGTATGTTAGAAACTGTTTTAACCGATGAAAACCAAGCGAGCCAACTGTTCGCCCAACACGAGCCAAAGCCGTTTACGACCGTAGATATTTTAAGCGGTGGTCGCAAAGCCTTAGAAGTGGCAAACGTGGAGTTAGGTTTGGCGTTAGCAGAAGATGAAATTGATTATTTGGTGGAAAATTTTACGGCGTTAAACCGCAATCCGCACGACATTGAGCTTTATATGTTCGCACAGGCGAACTCAGAGCATTGCCGCCACAAAATTTTCAACGCAGACTGGACGATTGATGGCGAAAAACAAGACAAATCGCTGTTCAAAATGATTAAAAACACCTTCGAGAAAACCCCGGATTATGTGCTTTCAGCCTATAAAGATAATGCGGCGGTAATGGAAGGTTCAACCGTAGGTCGCTTCTTCCCAGACCAGGACGGGCAATATCGCTATCATCAAGAAGATGCCCATATTTTAATGAAAGTAGAAACCCACAACCACCCAACAGCTATTTCGCCATTCCCAGGGGCAGCGACAGGCTCAGGCGGTGAAATCCGTGATGAAGGGGCGACAGGGCGTGGTGCAAAACCCAAAGCAGGTTTGACAGGCTTCTCGGTGTCTAACTTAGTGATCCCAAACTTTGAACAGCCGTGGGAAAATCCGCTTTCTAAGCCAAACCGTATTGCTTCTGCGTTAGATATTATGATCGAAGGCCCGCTTGGTGGGGCGGCGTTTAACAACGAATTTGGTCGTCCTGCGTTGCTTGGCTATTTCCGTACTTATGAAGAAAAAGTAAACAGCTTTGGCGGTGAAGAAGTGCGTGGTTATCACAAACCGATTATGCTCGCCGGCGGTATCGGTAATATTCGTGCCGAACATGTTCAAAAAGGCGAAATTCCTGTTGGGGCGAAGTTAATTGTGCTTGGCGGCCCTGCGATGAATATCGGTTTAGGCGGCGGTGCGGCGTCTTCAATGGCGTCAGGAAAATCTAAAGAAGATTTAGATTTTGCTTCCGTTCAGCGTGAAAATCCAGAAATGGAACGCCGTTGCCAAGAAGTGATCGACCGTTGCTGGCAGTTAGGTGATGAAAACCCGATTTTATTTATTCACGATGTGGGCGCAGGCGGTTTATCGAACGCAATGCCGGAGTTAGTTCACGACGGCGATCGTGGTGGTAAGTTCGATTTACGCAAAATTTTGTGTGATGAAAAAGGAATGTCACCGCTTGAAATTTGGTGTAACGAGTCGCAAGAGCGTTATGTATTAGCGGTTGCAGCCGACAAATTACCATTATTTGAAGCACTTTGCCAACGTGAGCGTGCGCCTTATGCAGTGATCGGCGAAGCGACGGAAGAGAAACATTTAACCCTGCACGATGATCATTTTGACAACAATCCGATTGATTTACCGATGAACGTGCTACTCGGCAAAACCCCGAAAATGCACCGTCAGGTTTCGTCAAAAACTGTTCAAAACCCACCGCTTGCACAGGAAGACATTCAGCTTAAAGAAGCCTTCCACCGAGTGTTACGCTTGCCTGTGGTGGCGGAAAAAACCTTCTTAATTACCATCGGCGACCGCTCGGTCACGGCGATGGTGGCTCGTGATCAGATGGTCGGCCCGTGGCAAATTCCTGTTGCCGATTGTGCCGTAACCACCGCAAGTTTAGACAGCTATCACGGCGAAGCAATGGCAATGGGCGAACGTGCGCCGGTTGCCTTGCTTGACTTCGGAGCATCTGCTCGCTTGGCGGTGGCGGAAAGCATTACCAACATTGCGGCAACCAATATTGGCGATATTAAACGCATTAAACTCTCGGCAAACTGGATGTCAGCAGCAGGTCACGCAGGCGAGGACGCAGGATTATATGAAGCGGTGAAAGCGGTGGGCGAAGAGCTTTGCCCTGCACTCGGCATTACCATTCCAGTAGGCAAGGACTCAATGTCAATGCGTACCACTTGGGAAGAGAACGGCGAGCAAAAAGCGGTTACCGCTCCACTTTCTCTCGTCATTTCGGCTTTCGCACGTGTGGAAGATGTGCGTAAAACCGTTACCCCACAACTTCGTACCGATAAAGGTGCAACACGCTTATTGTTACTCGATTTAGGCGAAGGCAAAAACCGCTTAGGTGCAACGGCGTTAGCACAGGTTTACAAACAACTTGGCGACAAACCAGCTGACGTAGTAAATGTGGAAACCTTGAAAAACTTCTTCAACGCAATGCAAGTCTTAGTGGCTGATGATAAATTACTCGCTTACCACGACCGTTCAGACGGTGGTTTAATCACTACCCTTGCGGAAATGGCGTTTGCTGGAAACTGTGGTGTATCGGCTCACATTACCGCATTAGGCGACAACGATTTAGCCGTGTTATTCAACGAAGAACTCGGTGCCGTTATTCAAATCAAAGAGAGCGACTTAAATGCGGTGCGTGATGTATTGAAAGCCCACAACTTGTTACACATCACCAAAGACATCGGCTCGGCAACGGAAGGCGATCTGTTTGAAATCACCAGTGGCACACGCAAATTACTCAGCGAAAAACGCTCTGAATTGCGTGGAATTTGGGCGGAACTTACGCACCAAATGCAACGTTTGCGTGACAACACTGAATGTGCTGATCAAGAATTTGAAACCAAAAAAGACCCAAATAACAAAGGCTTATCTGCATTCTTAACCTATGATGTCAATGAAGATATTGCCGCACCGTTTATCAACCGTGGTGTCAAACCGACCGTAGCAATCTTGCGTGAACAAGGCGTAAACAGCCATTACGAAATGGCAGCCGCCTTCGACCGTGCAGGCTTCAATGCGATTGATGTGCATATGAGCGACTTAATGGCTGGCAGACGTAATCTCGCCGACTTCAATGCTCTAGTGGCGTGCGGAGGCTTCTCTTACGGCGATGTACTTGGTGCAGGCGGCGGCTGGGCGAAATCGATCCTATTCAATCCAATGTTGCGTGATCAATTCAGCCAATTCTTCGCCAACCCGAACACCCTTGTATTAGGTGTATGTAACGGTTGTCAAATGGTTTCAAACTTGGCGGAAATCATTCCAGGTACAGAGAACTGGCCACGCTTCGTGCGTAACAAATCCGAACGCTTTGAAGCCCGTGTGGGACTGGTAAAAATCAACGACACCAACTCACTCTGGTTCAGCGGAATGGCTGGCTCGCATATGCCGATTGCCGTTTCCCACGGCGAAGGGCAGGTGGAATTTAAGCGGTCAGATCAGCTTGAAAATTTACAAAAACAGAACTTGGTTATCGCTCAATATATCGACTACAATGGCAACCCGACCGAGGTTTACCCGGCCAACCCGAACGGCTCGGTAAACGGTATTACCGCCATTTCTAACGTGGACGGGCGTGTTGCCATTATGATGCCACACCCTGAACGTGTTTACCGAACAGTGAGCAACTCTTGGTATCCGGAAGACTGGACGGAAGACGGGGCGTGGATGCGGATTTTTAGGAATGCAAGGGTGGCGTTGAAGTAATACTAAATAAAAAAATAAAATGGCATAGGTAAAAACTATGCCATTTTAATATCACCTCGCTATAATTATTATCTATTGATTTATCTAGATACACGCTTTATATGCTCACATCAGAATCCTGCTCACTCTTTGATATTCCTTTCTTTCAATTTTCTCAGATGAAGAAATATTGTCCTGAAGATATTCCTCAGATTAAATCTGAGTATAAAAAACATTGGGAAATATGGAAAAAACTAAACCTTGATGTTTATCAGAAATTAGGTTTTCCATTTGCTGAACCACATATTGAAAAATGGTGTAATGGTTGGCAAGTTCGGGCGCATTTCTTTGCTTATTATAAATATGAATTTCATCAAAATTCGGCTGCCATTTTATCTGTGATCTTAAATCGTCGACGTTTATCCGTTAGCTTAGATTGGCATTGTTACAGAGCAGATCGCTCACAAATTAATGTTAACCAATATAATCAATGGCTATCGCTTTTAGATAAAGAAAAATATAGCGATTTTAATATTTGGCGAGGAACGGAAAGTGAATATGCTGATTTTCCTAAAGTAAAAGCGATTTCTTTAGATTCACTTATTTTAGAAAATGAAGAGGACTTTTTCTGTATTGGGAAAAATATAGAGAAAGAAAAATTAGATAACATAGACGTAGTTGAATTTATTTGCCAGACTATTCGAGAATTATTACCACTTTATGAGGCTTGTCATTCTACAAATTAAGATTTAACAATCAAGCGGTCATATTTGTAAATTATCCAACAGATCCTACCGCTTGTAATTTGTCCTTATTACCACTAAATTTTCTTGCATTCCCCCCCAATTAGCCTACAATCCGCATCGCCTGAATGGGTAAGTTTTTATACGACATTGGTCGATATAAAAGGACGATTTCTCTTTACATTTGGAGAACAAAAATATGAAAAAATGGGCGGTGGTTTTATCTGCAGCAACTCTGGCTTTTGCAAGTCATTCAGTAATGGCAAAAGAAGGCGATACAGTTTACCTCTATACTTGGTCTGAATATGTACCTGAAGGTTTGCTCGATGATTTTACCAAGCAAACGGGGATTAAGGTAATTGTTTCCAGCCTTGAATCGAACGAAACAATGTATGCCAAGCTAAAAACAATGGGTAAGAACCAAAGTTATGATGTGATTGCGCCAACAAGCTATTTTGTCTCAAAAATGGCGCGTGAAGGGATGTTAAAAGAGTTAGACCACAGCAAACTGCCTGTATTAAGTGAGTTAGATCCACAAATGCTCGATCGTCCTTTTGATAAAGGTAACAAGTACTCTGTACCACAGCTCTTTGGTGCAACGGGGATTGCATATAATACTGAAACCCAAGATCCTGCGAATTTTCAGTCGTGGGCAGATTTATGGAAGCCTGAGTTTAAAGATAAATTGCAGTTGTTAGATGATCCACGTGAAGCCTTTAACATTGCATTGTTAAAAATGGGGCAAGATCCGAACACGCAAGATCCTGCGATTTTGAAAGCGGCTTATGAAGAGTTATTGAAGTTACGCCCGAATGTGTTGGCGTTTAATTCCGATAATCCGTCAAGTTCGTTTATTTCAGGCGAAGTCGAAGTGGGAACACTTTGGAACGGCTCTGTTCGCATTGCGAAAAATGAAGGGGCGAAAATCAATATGGTATATCCGAAAGAAGGTACACCGCTTTGGATTGATAACTTAGCAATTCCAGTCACATCACAAAATCCGGAAGGGGCTTACAAGCTGATTAACTATATGCTTTCTGCACCTGTGGCGGCAAAATTGACTGAAGTGATTAGTTATCCAACAGCAAATAAAGTGGCATTGGCACAATTACCAAAAGATTTAGTCGATGATCCTGCGGTCTTTATTCGCTCTGAGGTGATCGAAAAAAGCCCTTGGCAACTCGATGTTGGTGATGCCGTTGAACTTTATGAAAAGTATTACCAAGAATTAAAAACAGCGAAATAAGTTAAACCATGGCATAAATGAAGATTTATGCCATTTTTATTTTACAAGCGGTAAGATTTTTTAATTTTTTTGCAAATTTTTATTAGGCATAGTAGACAAAATGGTTGCTAATTTCGTAAAAACTATGCCTATATGACAAAGTGGTTGCTAATGAATATTTTTAATTATTCTTAGCAACTCTTTTTATTTAAAAAATCCTTTATAAACATAATCTTATGCCTTTTCGTTAATCCTGCATGATGCGATAATTTTTCCTTTAGTTGTCCAAATAAGTTTTCAAGTCTATTTGTCGTTTTTTCGATATTTAAATCGCCATACTTTTCATAGGTAAATAAATAATCCATATAACGTTTAAAACTATGATAAGCACTTCTTACATTTCTATGTTTATAAGGATAATAGCCTTTTTCATTCGGTTTATCTGACCGTTCTTCTAAAAACGCTTTATGTTTTAATACCAATGATGTAATCGTAAATAGAAGTCTTTTTTAGAACTCTGTTTAAGTGTCAATGCAATGATTTTTAATTCTTTTCCTGCCATAGACTGATGCTTTTTTCGTAATGCCCTCATCACAATGGCTACCATATGAAAATGGCACATTTGCGTCGGTGTATTCAATAAATCTTTCAATATACCCCGTCTGCCATCACAGGTAATTGATTGAATTTTATAGCCTTTCATACGAAGTGAATTGAATGCTATTAAACATCTTTTTCCGTTTTGATGACACGATGGTAAACCACTTTTTTAGAAAGCGAATCTATCAAGACTAAAATACCAAATTCACGACCAAAGAAGGTGGTATCCGCAATAATATTCAAATAACGTGATAGTGGTGGATTTAATGCTGTTTTAGGGGCTTTTTCGAGATATCTTTGAATTGTTCTAATTGAACAATGATATTTTTCGGCAAGTTGTTTATAGGTTTGTTTTCCTATTGAATAATCATTCCAAATATTTATTGGATTTAATTTCTTTTTAAGGGTAAATGTTTTATTACAGGCATTGCATTTATAGCGTTGAATATTATTTCTTATACCATGTTTGCGAATGTCGCTACTGTGGCAAAAATGACATTTTTTGGGTTCATAATTCAAAAAAGTGGCTTAAAGCCCGTAATATAAGGCTTTAAGCCACTTTTTAGCAACCATTTTGTCTACTATGCCTTTTATTACTCCACTTTTATTCCGAAATGGCTTCCTACTTCACGTTCACTACTTTGTAAAAAGGGAAGGGCTGATAGCCGTTTATTTTTAACGACTATTGTTGAGCTTCCCCCTCCGTCTAAATTGATGGCTTTGGTTAAATCGAGGCTTTGAGCAAGTTGAGCCAGTTCGGTTAATGTCATACCCCGAAAACCAAGTTGCCTGCCTTCTACCACCACTAGATAAAGTAAGTTTTGCTTTTCATTTAGACCTATCATGGTTCTTGGGTGTTTGGCACTGAAAATATCTTGAGAGCAACCAATTCGATCATTAGTTGCACATTCAAATTGACCTGACTTTGGTTCAAAATATTGCCAGCCAGAGATTACAGTTTGCCATTTCGTATTAATTTTACTCATCTGATTTTTATTTTCGATGATGCAATGGTTTTTTGTATCACAGGCAAACAATGTTCTTGTTCGCGTGTCTTTCGTGTTTTTCCAATGGATCCCATTTGTAATGGTTAATCCTAAAGGTGTAAGATCTTTTTTAAAAAAATTAGCATTGATAGCAACATCTGTTTGGTATCTTTGCGCGAATTCAGAAACGGTAGTACCTTTATCTAGAGGAGATGAACCTATTATTTTTAACGTTGGACACGATAGATTAATTTGTGCGATATGAATGTATGAACTTTCTGTATAAATTTTTAAACAGGCTGAGTGTGTTTCAGCCTGCACGGTAGGTATGAATATTAAAAAAAGTAATAATTTCTTCATTATAGTAGCAATGCAGCTCCCCATTTTATAATATCAAAGAAGAATTTATTATCTCCTGTTGCGACCTTATCACCATTTTTGGTGACATTCTCATCTTTGGTATTTTTTTCCTCAACCATTCCACTGCTATATTGACCTTTTACTACCGCAAGATCATTTTTGGCTTGAGTACGTAAAATTTCACACTCGGTAGCCTTTAAGGGTTTTATTTCAAGATGCTTAAATTTTTTAAATTGAAGTTGTGCATACCCCATGGACTTTTCATCTTCTTGGATCATTTTAACATACTCTTCACCAATAATTTTTTCTAGTGGATAGAAAAAGACATATTGTGCATGGATATAGGCCTCTTCTTTACCAAAATGTTGTTGCTGAATTTTGGTTAAATTAGGGTAAATGCATTGTTCTGCTTGGCGACTTGCTATAGCCCAATATTCAGCATCTTGCTCTGATAGGAGATAATCGGCACCAATAAATTCTCCTGGGAAAGAGGTATCTTGTTGAGGCGCAGAAGTACTACAGCCAAGAATTGATAGAATCATGCTTGAGAGAAATAATTTGCTACGCATATCACACCTTATTTGTTATAAAAATAGTAATAAAGTTTATCAATAAGCACATAAAAGTGCTATTGATTTCCTTTTTCTATGAGTTAAATCATATGGTAAATTCAGCAAAAAGGATATTTTTCGATTGTTTTGTAGGCTAAAAAAGAAATAGATAATAGCGATTCTC
This sequence comes from Actinobacillus indolicus, assembly GCF_004519515.1. NCBI lineage: Bacteria > Pseudomonadati > Pseudomonadota > Gammaproteobacteria > Pasteurellales > Pasteurellaceae > Actinobacillus > Actinobacillus indolicus. The sequence goes on from NZ_CP038145.1 coordinate 1,406,648, forward strand.
AATACACTCCAAATGATAAAATTGTTTTTTGAGGTAGATCACAAAACTGCCTTTTTTATGTTAATAAATTGTAAAAACGGATTATAAAATACCAAAAATAGTGGCAAAATATCTTTACTTTAAGTTGATATATTTTACTTTCCCAAGGAGGAAATCGTGCAAACTGTCAATGTAGATGTTGCAATTGTGGGTGCAGGTGGCGGCGGTTTACGTGCGGCTATCGCAGCAGCTGAAGCTAATCCGAATCTTAAAATTGCCTTAATTTCCAAAGTTTATCCAATGCGTAGCCATACGGTTGCCGCAGAAGGTGGGGCTGCAGCGGTTATTAAAGAAACCGACTCTTATGACAAGCACTTCCACGATACCGTAGGTGGTGGTGACTGGCTTTGTGAGCAAGATGTCGTTGAATATTTCGTAGAGCACTCGCCAGTTGAGATGACGCAATTAGAGCGTTGGGGCTGTCCTTGGAGTCGTAAAGAAGATGGCGATGTTAACGTACGTCGTTTCGGTGGTATGAAAATCGAGCGTACTTGGTTCGCTGCCGATAAAACGGGTTTCCACTTATTACACACACTATTCCAAACCTCAATTAAATATCCGCAAATCATTCGTTTTGATGAACACTTTGTCGTCGATATTCTTGTAGATGACGGTCAAGCTCGTGGCTGTGTTGCGATGAACATGATGGAAGGAACATTCGTTCAAATCAATGCAAATGCAGTCGTTATCGCAACTGGTGGCGGTTGCCGTGCTTATCGTTTCAATACCAATGGCGGTATCGTAACAGGTGACGGTTTATCTATGGCTTATCGTCATGGAGTTCCACTTCGTGATATGGAATTCGTTCAATATCACCCAACAGGCTTGCCAAATACAGGTATCTTAATGACTGAAGGCTGTCGTGGTGAAGGTGGTATCTTAGTCAATAAAGACGGCTATCGTTACTTACAAGACTATGGTTTAGGACCAGAAACACCAATCGGCAAACCAGAAAATAAATATATGGAACTTGGTCCGCGTGATAAAGTTTCTCAAGCATTCTGGCAAGAATGGCGTAAAGGTAATACCTTAAAAACAGCAAAAGGTGTGGATGTTGTTCATCTTGATCTTCGTCACTTAGGTGAAAAATACTTACATGAACGTTTACCATTTATCTGTGAATTAGCAAAAGCTTATGAAGGTGTTGATCCTGCAAAAGCACCAATTCCGGTTCGTCCAGTAGTTCACTATACCATGGGTGGTATTGAAGTGGATCAGAAAGCAGAAACTTGCATCAAAGGCTTATTTGCTGTGGGTGAGTGTGCATCTTCTGGCTTACATGGTGCAAACCGTTTAGGTTCTAACTCTCTTGCTGAGTTAGTCGTATTCGGTAAAGTGGCTGGTGAAATGGCTGCTCAACGTGCAGTAGAAGCTACACCACGTAATCAAGCGGTAATTGATGCTCAAGCACAAGACGTTTTAGAACGAGTTTATGCATTAGCTCGCCAAGAAGGTGAAGAATCTTGGTCACAAATCCGTAATGAAATGGGCGATTCCATGGAAGAAGGTTGCGGTATCTACCGTACTCAAGAAAGCATGGAAAAAACCGTAGCAAAAATTGCGGAATTAAAAGAACGTTATAAACGTATCAAAGTCAAAGATACCTCAAGCGTATTTAATACAGACTTGCTCTACAAAATTGAGCTTGGTTATATCCTTGATGTTGCACAATCTATCTCATCTTCTGCACTAGAACGTAAAGAGTCACGTGGTGCTCACCAACGTTTAGACTATGTAGAGCGCGATGATGTGAACTACTTAAAACATACGCTTGCATTCTATAATGCAGACGGTGCACCAACTATCAAATACAGCGATGTGAAAATCACCAAATCACAACCAGCTAAACGTGTTTATGGTGCAGAAGCAGAAGCTCAAGAAAAAGCAGCTAAAAAGGAGTAACAGAAGATGACTAACCAAAGCAAAATGACGGTCGAAGTGCTTCGTTATAACCCTGAAAAAGATAACGAACCGTACTTAACAAAATATGAAGTACCTTATGATAGCCAAACTTCGTTACTTGATGCACTTGGCTACATTAAAGATGAACTAGAGCCTGAACTTTCATACCGTTGGTCTTGCCGTATGGCGATCTGTGGCTCTTGTGGCATGATGGTAAATGGCAAACCTAAACTTGCGTGCAAAACATTCTTACGTGATTACAGCGGACATATGCGTATTGAACCGCTTGCAAACTTCCCGATTGAACGTGACTTAGTCGTAGATTTAAGCCACTTCATCGAAAGTTTAGAAAGTATCAAACCATATATTATTGATAATAAAGCGCCTGAGCTTGATGGCAACCCGCATCCATCAGCAGAGCTTGCGAAAAGCCGTACTAAACAAACGCCAGCACAGCTTGAGAAATATCGTACCTTCTCAATGTGTATCAACTGTGGCTTATGCTATGCTGCTTGCCCACAATTTGGTTTAAACCCTGAGTTCGTTGGCCCTGCTGCATTAACATTGGCTCACCGTTACAACCTTGATAACCGTGATAATGGTAAAGCAGAACGTATGAAGATTATCAATGGTAAAAATGGTGTTTGGAGCTGTACATTCGTCGGCTACTGCTCTGAAGTCTGTCCGAAACATGTTGGTCCTGCCTCTGCGGTTAACCAAGGTAAGATCGAAAGTGCGAAAGACTATGTCTTTGCTATGTTAAAACCGCAAAAGTAAGGAGAGTAAAATGACAACAGCAGCAAGTAAACGCAAAAAATATGTGCGTGAAATCAAACCAACTTGGTGGAAAAAGTTAGACTTTTACAAATTCTACGTCTTGCGTGAAAGTACCGCCGTTCCAACCATTTGGTTCTGTTTAGTGCTTTTCTACGGCTTAGCGTGCTTAGGAAAAGAGAACGGATTTGTAGAGAATTTCATTCCATTCTTACAAAATCCATTAGTAGTAATTTTAAATATTATTACCCTTGGTGCAGTATTATTAAATAGCTTTACCTTCTTTGGTATGGCACCTCAAATGATGAACGTTATCGTGAAAAATGAACGCATTGACGTTAAACTCGTTTCCCGCGTATTTTGGGGTATTACTGCTTTCGTAAGCCTTTTAGCGTTAATCTTGGTATAGGGAGAGCATAAAATGGACAAACTTAATCCTCCACGTTCAAATGAACCTGCAGTATGGCTACTTTTTGGTGCTGGCGGTGCTATTAGTGCGGTATTCTTTCCTGTACTAGTATTAATCTTAGGTTTCTTACTACCTTTTGGATTAATTACCCCAGATAACATTATTGCATTTGCTCACACTTGGATCGGTAAACTCGCTATTCTTGCATTACTGATTTTCCCAATGTGGTGTGGTATGCATCGTGTTCATCTTGGATTACATGATTTCAAAATTCATGTACCTGCAGGCGCTTGGATTTTCTATGGCTTATCAGCCCTTTACAGCGTACTCGTTATTTTTGCTGTAATTAATCTATAACTACAGAAAATTAATATCTTAGTAAAAGAAGCTTAAAGTCTTGATTCAAAGGCTTTGAGCTTTTTTCATTTTAATAAATTTCTTATCTTTGCTTTAAAGTACTTGTATTCATATAGTTAAATAAAAAAGTTACTAACAAAATAAAAAAGTTGTTAGTAACTTCTATTCATAATTATATTTATCTAACTACTACAACGCCTCAATCGCCTTATATTGCGCCTGCAATTTCTCAAGTCCGTCTTGGTACTCTTGCATTTTTTCACGCTCTTTGGCAATAACTTGTTCTGGTGCTTTTGCGACAAAGGCTTCGTTGCTGAGTTTGCCTTCGATACGTTTCACTTCGCCTTGAAGTTTCTCGATCTCTTTGGTCAAACGAGCAAGCTCGGCATCTTTGTTGATAAAGCCAGCCATTGGTACCAATACTTCCGCATTACCCACCAATTTCGCCACAGAAAGCGGTGCTTCTTCGCCTTGAGCAAGCACTTGTACGCTGTCTAATTTCGCCATTGCTTTTAACAAGCGGTCGTTTTCCGCTAACATTTTGCAATGTTCGTCAGATAGGTTACGCACTAAGAAATCCAAGCCTTTGCTTGGGGCGATGTTACATTCTGCTCGAATATTACGCACTGCCACAATCAACTCTTTCAACCAGTTGATTTGCATTTCCGCCGCTTCGTCAATTTGGCTTTCTTCCACTTTCGGGAAAGATTGCAACATAATGGTGTCGCCTTCTACCCCAGCAAAGCCTTTCACTTTCTGCCAGATTTCTTCCGTGATAAACGGAATAATCGGGTGAGCTAAACGCAATAGTTTTTCCAACACACGCACGAGGGTTTGGCTCGCACCACGTTTTTGAGCGTCTGTGCCGTTGGCAAACACAGGTTTAGTGAGTTCTAAGTACCAGTCACAGAATTGGTTCCAAGTGAACTCGTAAATGGTATTTGCCGCTAAGTCGAAACGGTATTGGCTTAACGCATCACGGAACTCGCCCACAGTGCGGTTGAATGTGGATTGGATCCAACGATCCGCCAAGCTGTATTCCACTTCGCCTGCCGATAAATCTAATTTATCGTTAGTTAATACGAAACGGCTCGCATTCCATAATTTGTTACAGAAATTGCGGTAGCCTTCCAAACGTTTCATATCCCAGTTGATGTCACGTCCGTTGCTTGCTAATGCCGCCAAGGTGAAACGCAATGCGTCCGTGCCGTGTGGGGCGATACCGTTCTCGAACTCTTTACGGGTTGCCTTGGCAATTTTTTCTGCCAACTGCGGTTGCATCATATTGCCCGTGCGTTTTTCAAGCAGATCTTCAAGGCTGATACCGTCAATCATATCAATCGGGTCTAATACGTTCCCTTTTGATTTTGACATTTTTTGCCCTTGTTCATCACGGATCAAGCCTGTTACATACACGGTTTTGAACGGCACTTGCGGTTTGCCGTTTTCATCTTTGATGAAGTGCATCGTAAACATAATCATACGAGCTACCCAGAAGAAGATGATGTCAAAGCCTGTGATTAACACATCGGTCGGGTGATACATTTTGAGTTCTTTGGTTTGCTCCGGCCAGCCTAAGGTTGAGAATGTCCATAAGCCAGATGAGAACCAAGTGTCCAACACGTCTTCATCTTGTTTTAAGGCTAAATCTGCCGGTAGGTTGTGTTTCGCACGCACTTCCGCTTCATCGCGTGCCACATAAACATTGCCTTCCGCATCGTACCACGCAGGAATACGGTGTCCCCACCATAATTGGCGAGAAATACACCAGTCTTGAATATCACGCATCCAAGAGAAATAAAGGTTTTCATACTGTTTCGGCACGAATTGAATTTCGCCGTCTTCCACCGCTTTGGTTGCGACTTCGGCAAGCGGTTTCACGCTCACATACCATTGGTCTGTCAGCATCGGCTCAATCGGCACACCACCACGGTCGCCATAAGGCACTTTTAAGTCGTGCGGTTTGATTTCTTCTAACAAGCCAAGGGCTTCAAAGTCCGCCACGATTTTCTTACGCGCCACAAAACGCTCTAAACCTTGATAATCAGCCGGGATAATTGCGACATAATTTTGCAATGGCTTGCCGTCCGAGCCGATAATTTCCGCTTCATCACGAATATCCGCATTTAAGGTCATCACGTTCACCATTGGCAACTGATGGCGTTTGCCTACTTCGTAGTCGTTGAAGTCGTGGGCAGGGGTAATTTTCACCACGCCCGTACCGAACTCACGATCCACATAATCGTCCGCAATAATTGGAATTTCACGGTTTGCAAGCGGTAGGATCACGGTTTTGCCGATCAAAGACTGGTAACGTTCATCTTCAGGGTGAACCGCCACCGCTGTATCGCCTAACATCGTTTCAGGACGAGTGGTCGCTACCACCAAATAATCTTTACCGTCCGCCGTTTTCGCACCGTTGGCTAACGGATAGCGGAAATGCCACAGCGAGCCTTTGCTCTCTTTGTTTTCCACTTCAAGATCGGAAATCGCCGTGTGTAATTTCGGATCCCAGTTTACCAAGCGTTTGCCACGATAAATTAAGCCTTCTTCGTGTAAACGTACGAACACTTCTTTTACCGCATTGGACAAGCCTTCGTCCATCGTAAAACGCTCACGATCCCAGTCGATTGAGTTACCTAAACGGCGCATTTGCTGGCTGATTGTACCGCCTGAATAAGCTTTCCAATCCCAGATTTTATTGATGAACGCTTCACGCCCGTAATCGTGACGGGTTTTGCCTTCTTCCGCCGCAATTTTGCGTTCCACCACCATTTGGGTTGCAATCCCTGCGTGGTCAGTACCCGCTTGCCATAGGGTGTTATTGCCTTCCATACGATTAAAACGGATTAAAGTATCCATTAAGGTTTGCTGGAAAGCGTGTCCCATATGCAAACTCCCCGTCACATTTGGCGGTGGAATTGCGATACAGTAACTTGGAACATTCGGGTTTTCATTCGGCTTAAAATAGCCTTGTTCTTCCCAGTGTTTATAAAGTGCTTGTTCGACTGCCGATGAGTCGAAACGATCTGCCATTTCGAATTTTTGGGTCATTTTGTTTCTCTTTGCTAGGGTGCGTAATAACGCACCGTTATTTCTAAATTTAAAATGAAATGGTGCGTTTGCACGCACCCTATGAAATTTATTTAGTCTCTTGGTTTTCTATAAATTTTGCAAAATTTTACTTAAATCTAACCGCTTGCAATCCACGCACGGCAAGCCGTACGTGGTTACGATCAGCCTTCGGCTGAGTGAGCCACGCTGTGGCTCTTTTTCTAATCCCCTGCCCCAGCGGGGCTAAATTATGCTTAACCTAGTACGGCTTTGCCGTGCTAGGGCTAGGGAAGATTTGTCACGAACCTCTCACCATATCCAAATGCGGTATGCCATCTTCCAAATAAACCTCGGAAATCGGTTTAAACCCGAGCGATTGATAAAAATCTTGCAAATAGGCTTGGGCTTGCACATATATCTTTTCACCTTGCCATTGTTGTTGGCAAACAGTGAATGCTTGTGTCATCAATTTTTTCGCCAAACCTGTTCCTCGAGCCTCTCTGGTGACCAACACTCTACCGATATGTACGCCGTCTTGTTCAGGGATGATCCGACAGTAAGCGGTCAGTTTTTCCGAATTTTTTGCAAAAAGGTGTAAGGCTTTTAGATCTTTTTCATCGACTTCTTGATAAGCACAATTTTGTTCTACGACAAAAACCGCCACACGCGCTTGGTAAATTTCAAACAGTTCTTGGACAGAAAGTTCGGAAAATGCCTTTAGTTGCCACATACGCCTTGTTTCAATCCTAAGATCACCAAATCTTCAAAATGCGTTTCCATATCTGCAACTTGGGGGAGTTTTCCCCAAATTTCAAACCCCATTTTATTCAGTAAGCCTAAACTCTGGGCATTATTGCCGAACACAAACGCTAATAATGTATGCAGTTGGTAATTTGGCATTTGTTCAATCAGGAAATTTACGCAGGCTTTGCCGATACCTTTGCCATGAACCGCTTTATCAAGATAAAAACTGATTTCGCTAGAGCCGTCATAAGCAGCTCGGCTATAAAATTGCGAGTAGCTACACCACGCAACAATTTGTTCGTCCAATTCATAAACCCAAATTGGATATTTAGCATGATTTAGATGCTGATTAAACCACGCTTGACGGCTTTCCTTCGTTGCCGGAACTAAATCTGCCGTCACCGTGCGTCTTTCAATCACTTGGTTATAAATTTCAAGAATTCGAGTTAAATCATCTTGTTGTGCTAGGCGGAACATCTCTATCCTTAAACTTGCTCTGTACTTAACAGCCAACCCAGTTGGCGATATTGTTTATAACGTTCTCTCGCTTGGGCTTTTTCTGTTTCATTAACAGGCACAAAATCAATAATTTGATTGAAACTGTTAATAAAATCGGGTAATGCTGTTTGTAATGAAATCAATACATCTCGGCGTTGGGCATTGCGTTTGCCTTTCCATGAAATTTCAATCGGGGTTGCATAGGTGGTAACTTCGCCTGACAGATTATGCGGTACAAAATCATCCGCCTCTCTTGCCCAAAGTGCTTCATCAAGGTTGAATGCCTGTTCTTCAGTTTCACAAGCAATCAGTACGCGTTTACCTTGTCGCCACGCTTTTGCGGCTAGATCGCAAGCAATGGCTTCTTGGGCGGAAAGTTCGCCTATTTGAGTTTGGCTCAAAATATAGAATTGCACTTGCTTCACTGTCTATCCTTTTGCATTAAAATTTTAAACGAGCGATTGTAACGTAAATTTAAGGAAAATAACAGAAACTGCAAGCGGTTAGATTTGCAAACTTTTTTACAAAAGCACCCACTTGTTGATCGACTTTTATAACAAATGCAAAAATGATCACTGAACTTTCTTAAAATCAGTTACTCTAATGAGCGATTGAGTATCTCGCTCAAGATTTTTTATTTTAAGAGGACTTAAACTATGGGTTTATTTGATTTTGCAGCCGACATCGGTAAAAAATTATTCAACAAAGAAGAAGATGCATCTAAAGCAGTGACAGAGCACATTGCAGAAGATAATCCAGGCATTGAAAATTTAAACGTTACAGTTGAAGATGGTACAGCAAAAATTACTGGAGCAGCATCAACGGCAATCGCGATTGAAAAAGCGATTTTAATGGCAGGTAACGTTGCAGGCATTAACAATGTGAATATTGATGATGTAGTGATTAAAGAAGGTCAAATCGCTGGTGATGATGAATTTTATGTAATTCAAAAAGGCGATACTTTATGGAAAATTGCTGAAAATGCTTACGGTAACGGTGCAAAATATAAAGCGATCGTTGAAGCGAACAAAGAAGTGATTAAACACGAAGATAAAATCTTCCCAGGTCAGAAAATTCGTATTCCTAAAGGATTATAATTTTTATCCTTTGATATGTAAAAATGGAAAGTCTGAAAAGGCTTTCCATTTTTGTTTAAAATTCACTCAAACACACTTTCCCCCTTTCACGATCCACGCTCTATTGACTAAAGTTCTCGACATTGCATTGACAGAACGTTACAATTTCCGCCTATTTTTCTATCTGTATTTTAGATACCAAATCCTTTTCCAATTACTGAGGTTTAAGAATGTCAATTTCTATTGAAACATTAGAAGGCTTACAACGCCGCGTAACAGTTACCGTTCCTGCAGATAAAATCGAAGCAGGCTATAAAGAACAATTAAAAGGCTATGCGAAAAACGCACGTGTCGATGGTTTCCGTAAAGGTAAAGTACCGCACTCAATCATCGAACAACGTTTCGGTTTAGCGGCTCGTCAAGATGTATTATCTGAAGAGATGCAACGTGCATTCTTTGATGTAGTGATTGCAGAGAAAATCAACCTTGCAGGTCGTCCAACATTCACTCCAAACAACTACCAACCAGGTCAAGAGTTCTCTTTCACTGCAACATTTGAAGTGTTCCCAGAAGTTGAATTAAAAGGCTTAGAAAACATCGAAGTAGAAAAACCAGTGGTTGAAATCACAGAAGCTGATTTAGACAAAATGGTTGATGTATTACGCAAACAACAAGCGACATTTGCAGAAACTGCTGAAGCAGCGAAAGCAGATGACCGTGTAACAATCGACTTCGTTGGTTCAGTAGATGGTGAAGAGTTTGAAGGCGGTAAAGCATCTGACTTCGTATTAGCAATGGGTCAAGGTCGTATGATACCTGGCTTTGAAGAAGGTATCGTAGGTCACAAAGCGGGTGAACAGTTCGACATCAACGTAACTTTCCCAGCAGAATACCACGCTGAGAACTTAAAAGGTAAAGCTGCGAAGTTCGCAATTACCTTGAAAAAAGTAGAAAACACTGTTCTTCCTGAATTAACAGAAGAGTTTGTGAAGAAATTTGGTTCAGCAAAAACTGTTGAAGAGTTACGTGCTGAAATCAAGAAAAATATGCAACGTGAGTTAAAAAATGCATTAACTGCTCGTGTGAAAAACCAAGTAATCAATGGTTTATTAGCAAACAACGACATCGAAGTGCCTGCATCAGCAGTCGCTGAAGAAGTGGATGTATTACGTCAGCAAGCGGTTCAACGTTTCGGCGGTAAACCAGAAATGGCTGCACAATTACCAGCTGAACTATTTGAAGCAGATGCAAAACGTCGTGTTCAAGTCGGTTTATTACTTTCAAGCGTAATCACATCTAACGAGTTAAAAGTTGATGAAGATCGTGTGAAAGAAACCATTGCAGAATTAGCATCAGCTTACGAACAACCAGCAGAAGTGGTTGAATACTATGCGAAAAACCCACGCTTAACAGATAACATCCGTAACGTAGTGTTAGAAGAACAAGCAGTTGAAGCTGTGCTTGCAAAAGCGAAAGTGACAGAGAAAGCCTCTTCATTTGATGAAGTGATGGCTCAGCAACAAGGCTAATTTCTCTCATTCATTATTTGGCACGCATTAGCGTGCCTTATATTAAATGCCGTTGGCGAGTTTATTCCGCTATAACTATTCATTTATATTAGAGAGAAACCTATGGAACAACTCACTTTTGCAGAACAACTTCAGCAATTCGTTGCCAACCACACCATTATGGTTGTGGCATGGATTGCGCTAGTGATTGCTGTAGTGATCAATTTATATAAAGGTGCGACGAGCAAATTCAAAATTGTAGATAATGCTCAAGCAACCCAACTGATTAATAAAGAAGATGCAGTACTGGTTGATGTGCGTTCGGATGATGAATTCAGACACGGACATATCATTGAAAGTTTGCATTTAATTCCAAGCGATATTAAAGCGAAAAAAATCCAGTCTATTGAAAAGCATAAAGAGCATGCGGTGATTGTGGTTGATGGCAATGGCTTGAGTGCAAGTAGTTTAGCAAATGAACTTGTTAAACAAGGCTTTAATAAAGTTTATGTGTTAAAAGAAGGTATTGCAGGCTGGCGTGCAGCTAACTTACCGCTTGTGAAAAAACATAAATAACTCAATAAATTCAAATAAGGAATGACAATGGCTGAAGAAAACCAAGTTGCAGCAACAGAAGAGCAACAAACTCCATTTGAAATGCAAATTCAACGAATCTATATCAAAGATGTTTCGTTTGAAGCACCAAATTTACCGCATATTTTTCACCAAGAGTGGAAACCACAGTTAGGGTTTGAATTAGATACCGAAACTCGTGAGATTGCAGAAGATACGTACGAAGTTGTTTTACATATCAATGTTCAAACCACATTAGAAGACAGCAACGATGTTGCATTTATCTGTGAAGTGAAACAAGCAGGCGTATTTACGATTAAAGGTTTAGAAGGCATTCAGTTAGCGCACTGTTTAGCGTCACAATGCCCGAATGTATTGTACCCTTATGCACGTGAATTAATTTCAAGCTTAGTTAACCGCGGTACATTCCCAGCATTAAATCTTTCACCGGTAAACTTTGATGCGCTATTTATGGACTACTTAGAGCGTCAACAAGCAGAAGAAAATGGTGAAACACCTGCAGTAAATTAATTGTTTTCATCAATAAAGATAGGTATGCTAAGGCATGCCTATTTTTTTTAGCTAGAAATAACGAATATGAATAAAACATATACTGCTCCCGTCACCGTTTTAGGTGCTGGTTCTTATGGTACAGCCCTTGCTATCGCACTTTCTCGTAATGGACACAAAACTTATCTTTGGGGGCATAATCCACAGAAAATGGCTCAAATGGCAGAAACTCGCATGAATGCAGAATTCTTGCCTGATATTGTGTTTCCTGAAGCCTTAGAGATTGAAAGCGATTTAGCCCAAGCGTTAATGAAAGCAAAGGACATTCTTATCGTTGTGCCTAGCCACGTATTTTCCGATGTATTACAACAAATTCAAGCTTTACTGACCCCAGAACATCGTATTATGTGGGCAACGAAAGGCTTAGAACGAGATACTGGACGCTTATTGCAGGATGTTGCTTTGCAAATTTTAGGTCAAAACTACCCGCTTGCAGTACTCTCTGGCCCAACATTTGCAAAAGAATTGGCTCAAGGGCTACCAACGGCAATTTCTCTTGCATCAAACGATGCTGTTTTTGCCGATGAAATGCAACAACGTATTCACTGCTCTAAAGCTTTTCGAGTCTATCTAAACAGTGATATGGTGGGTGTTCAATTAGGTGGCGCAATTAAAAACGTCATTGCGATTGGCGCAGGTATTTCCGATGGCATGGGATTTGGGGCAAACGCTCGCACAGCATTAATTACACGAGGACTGGCGGAAATAAGCCGTTTAGGGGCAACATTAGGTGCAAATCCAACCACATTTATGGGCATGGCTGGATTAGGCGATTTAGTGCTTACCTGTACCGACAATCAATCCCGTAATCGCCGTTTTGGCTTAATGCTAGGGCAAGGTCGCTCCGCAGAAGATGCCATGGCTGAAATCGGACAGGTGGTAGAAGGATTTTATAACACTAAAGAAGCCTATTTACTGGCTCAGCAACAAGGCGTTGAAATGCCGATTGTCGAGCAGATTTACCAAATGCTATTTTGCGGTAAACACGCTACGGAAGTTGCAACTACGCTATTAGGACGTGAACGAAAAGGAGAATAGAAATGACAACACAACAGCTTGATCAAATTTGGCATCATATTCGAGAAGAAGCAAAAGAATTAGCGAATAGTGAGCCTATGCTTGCCAGTTTTTTCCACGCCACGATTTTAAAACATCACAACTTAGGTGGTGCGCTAAGTTATATTTTGGCAAATAAACTCTCTAACGCCATTATGCCTGCGATTGCCTTAAAAGAGATCATCGAAGAAGCTTATCAGGCTGATCCACAAATTATCGTCAGCGCTGCTCATGATATTAACGCCGTTCGCACACGAGATCCTGCGGTTGATAAATGGAGCACTCCTTTACTTTACTTAAAAGGCTACCATGCTTTACAGAGCTATCGGGTAACACACTATTTATGGAAACAAGGTAGAAAAGCATTAGCGATCTACCTACAAAACGAGATTTCTGTCGCCTTTGATGTGGATATTCACCCCGCTGCAAGAGTCGGATGTGGCATCATGTTAGATCATGCAACAGGTATTGTTGTTGGAGAAACTGCGGTTATAGAAAATGATGTTTCTATTCTACAAGGTGTAACACTTGGTGGAACAGGGAAAGAACATGGTGATCGTCATCCAAAAATCCGAGAAGGCGTTATGATTGGGGCTGGGGCAAAAATCCTTGGTAATATTGAAATCGGACGTTACTCAAAGATTGGCGCAAACTCTGTTGTCTTACAAGCGGTGCCAGAATACGCCACAGCCGCAGGCGTACCAGCTAGAATTATCGGTCAATCTCAAGATCAAAAACCCGCCTTTGATATGAACCAATACTTTGATGATGCGAATGAAGGTGTTAATGGAGAAGGAATCTAGCGGAAAATAGGCGTAGCTTGATACCGTATAAGACGTTTTCATTATAATAGAATACTTGAAACAACGATTACTACGGTAAAAACAGCTAGCCATATTAGGTGTAACTTGGCGCTTTTACGATTCACTTCTTGATTGTGTAATCGTCTCTGCTCAAGCTTCTGTTTATACACTTCTAAATCTTCTTCTTTAAACGAGAAACCACAGTTGGGACAACTGATTGCGCTTTCGCTAATCTTTTTTCGACATTCAGGGCAACGATGTAAAGCCATATATTTTCCTAATTTAAAATAAATTGAATTAATTTTTGAACAAACTCCTGTGGATTTTCGCTATGTGCATTATGTCCCGCATTTGCAACTAAGCAATAAGGAAGAGAATAGGTCTCTATCATTTGTCTAAATTTTTGATCCTGTTCGCCAATGATAAAAGTAATCTTACCCGAATAGGCTTGAATTTGAGTTGAGGAAACATAAGTTTGTTTCGCAAGGCTCGTGGCTTTCAGCATCTTCGCCAGATCTTGCCCGTTATTCTTCGATCTCTTTTCAACCAATACCGCTCGCTGATTTGGGGTTAAGTGCGCAAATACAGCTTGCTGATACCAATCTGCCAACACATCCTTTAAAGGCTCTTGACTAAATCGCTCTGCCCAACGGCAATCATTCTGCCAGCGTTCTACACGTTCTTGAGATGAGCTTAAGCCGATGTTCGTTCCTTCTAACAGAATACCTTTTAAATAAGGATTTCCAACGTTCATTGCATAGTCTAATGCTAGCCTTCCCCCTAATGAATAACCCACGATATAAAAATGTTCATGACCAAGAGATTGGAAGGTGAGAGCTAACAACGCTCTCATCTCTTCAAAACTCTCACAAGGGATATGTTGGCTTTGATTATGGTAGGGGAGATCGATGACAAGCGGTCGGATTTGTGGAAAATTTTGCAAAATCGCCAACACATCATCCCAATCCTGTTGAGAACCAAGAAACCCGTGGATAAAAACCACGGGAATACCTGATGTGTTATGCCATGTTGATGCTAACATTAGTCAATAGACGCACGAGAAATCTGTTCGATAATAGATTTATATAAACTACTACCTTCTTGCTCATTCACTTTAATTTCCACAAGTGTCACACCACGGCGTGCATAAGCTTGTTTAAGTTTTGTACCGAGATCAGCCCAAGTATAAGGACGCAAATACTCTAAACCAAACATCGTGGCAATCTGTGAAAACTCGAAATTATGGCTTAAACGATAAAACTTATCTTTTGCCTGCGCTTCAACAGGCAACATATCGAAAATTGCACCACCATTATTGTTGATCACAAAAAGAATAGTTGGCTGTGTGATTTGACGTAATAAAGCGACAGAATTCAAATCATGCAATGCAGAAATATCACCTAATATCGCAACAGTTGGCTGACCACTTCCTTTCGCGATACCTGCGACGGTAGCAATTAAGCCATCAATGCCACTAGCACCACGGTTCGTGTAGATTGGGTAACTTTCTGGCAATTTACATAAGGCATCGACTAAGCGAACAAATAAACTATTACCAAGGAAAAGGTTGCCATTCGCTGGTAGGACACGTTCAATATGATGAGCAAGGGATGCTTCATTTAAGTTGCCACCGACTTGTTGCTCAATAAAGGTTTCACAAAATTGAGATAGCGCTAAAGGTTCAAGTAACCAAGGCTTTTGGCGTAATGGTGGATGCACACGTGTAAAATGATGCGCTTTTGCGACAAAACGAGTTTGTTGATGCGCATAGGTATTCAAATAATTCAACGACTCATCTACTAACCAGAATTCACCTTTAAAGGCAGATAAAAACTGATTAACGCGTTTGCTGACAATTTGTGTTCCAAACTGGATCACGATATCTGCTTGAAGTAAGCGCTGTTCAACGGTTTTATTTGATAACCAAATATCCGCATAAGGCAAGGTTGCATCAATGCCAGATTGGACATCACTGATTAAGCACCAACCTAATGTTTCAGCCCACAGTTTTAGCCCCATACCTTGTTCAAGGGGTAATTTCCCAACCACAATAACGCCACGTTTAGTACGCCAATAATCCCAATTTTCATGCATCAGCACATCTTTTTGGGTTGCTTGTTGATCATACCATTTTGTTTTTGGTTTATTTAACCAACCTAAAATCGTGTTGAACCATGGCGTTTGTGCAATTTCATCTTCATCAGCTTCATATAATGGTTCTTCAAAAGGTAAATTGAGATGAACGACACCGCCTTCGGTGGCTTGAACAGAGCACGCGTGTTCTATTCTACCAATTAACCAATTTGCACTATATTGTGGACTTGGCTTAGGTAAATTTAAACTAGCAACGGGATATTGTGCAAAAATATGTTGCTGTTGAATGGCTTGGTTTGCACCACAATCAATCAACTCTACTGGACGATCTGCCGAAAGTACAATTAATTTTTGATGAGAAATACTTGCTTCAACCACCGCAGGATAAAGATTTGCGACAGCGGTACCCGATGTCACGATAATCGCAACAGGCTCATTGGTTGCTTTGGCTAAACCTAATGCAAAAAAACCTAAACCACGTTCATCAAAATGGCTATGACATTCCGCTTGGTTCTGTTTTTGTAAATAAAGCGCTTCGAGTGTTAATGGCGTAGAACGAGAGCCAGGCGCAATACAAAAATGTTTAACGCCATAACGAAGTAAGGCATTTAATACAACACGTGACCAAGAGCGGTTAAAGGTACTGGTATTTATCATTATCGTCTCTTTTTGCTGTGAAAAACTAAATAATGAGATTGTAACAAAATTTTGTAAAAAAATGAGCGAATTTCACCGCTTGTCGTGATTATTTATCTAGAATTTTCACTATTACAGAAGCGTTTTTATGAAAGTCATAAACCTAACACAAGGTTTTCGTTTTAATGATCTTCATTTTGCGATGCAAAATCATATTTTAGCGACATCAAGTGTGATGGGGTTATGATGTTTAATCTATGACAAGATCTCGGTAAGGAAAAACTTAATAAATGAATAAGGCGTATCATTTTTACTTATTTGTGTAATTTTTTTGATACGCCTCAGTATTTATTTCATCTCAGCCAACGTCAAATCCGCCATTTCAAGCGTATAAGCAATATCTTCGTCACTATGTGCTAAAGACATAAAACCAGCTTCAAAAGCAGATGGTGCAAGATAGACACCTTTTTCTAACATTTTATGGAAGAAGGTATTAAACGCCTTTACATCACACTTCATCACATCTTGGAAGTTGTTGATTTCTGCTTGTTCAGTAAAGAATAAGCCAAACATACCGCCAACATATTGTACGGTCAGCGGCACACCGTGTTTATCCGCTAAGGCTTTGAAACCTTCCGCAAGGGTTTTGGTTTTCTCGGCAAGCAGTTGCTCATTACCTGCTTTTGATAGCTCCGTTAAGCAAGCTAAACCAGCGGACATTGCAATTGGGTTGCCCGAAAGCGTACCTGCTTGGTAAACAGGGCCTGTTGGTGCGATAAATTCCATAATCTCTTTTTTACCGCCAAATGCTCCCACTGGCATACCGCCACCGATGATTTTACCAAGCGTGGTTAAATCTGGGGTTACGCCGTAGTAACTTTGAGCGCCGCCAAGTGCAACACGGAAGCCTGTCATCACTTCATCAATAATAAATACCGCACCATATTGGGTACAGAGTTCACGCAAGCCTTGCAAAAAGCCTTCTTTTGGTGGAATACAGTTCATATTGCCAGCCACAGGTTCAATGATTAAACAGGCAATGTCGTTTGGATATTGTTCAAAGGCTTGTTTAACCGACGCTAAATTATTGTATTCGCAAGTGAGTGTATGTTTTGCAAAATCTTCAGGTACACCTGGAGAGCTTGGCTGACCTAAGGTTAGAGCCCCTGAACCTGCTTTAACTAATAGTGAATCTGAGTGACCGTGGTAACAGCCTTCAAATTTAATAATTTTGTCACGTTTCGTATAGCCACGAGCAAGGCGGATAGCAGACATTGTCGCTTCTGTGCCAGAGCTGACCATACGCACCATTTCGATTGACGGTACGAGTTTGCAAACTAATTCAGCTAACTCAATTTCAATGGCTGTCGGCGCACCAAAACTTAATCCGTTTGGTACTGCTTTGAGTACGGCATCAATAATGGCTGGGTGATTATGTCCAAGTACCATTGGACCCCAAGAGCCAACGTAGTCAATGTAACGCTTGCCTTCGCTATCCGTAATATAAGCACCTTTGGCACTTTCGATAAATACAGGCGTTCCGCCCACACCTTTAAAAGCTCGAACAGGCGAGTTCACCCCACCAGGGATCACTCGTTGTGCTTTTTCAAAAAGAGATTGAGATGTTGTCATAAGAATCCTTAACGTGAATGACGTAAAATAGGGTTATTTTACTGTAAATTAGGCTTTCTGAGTGAAAAAAATTGAGTGTTTTAATGGTTATGCTATGCTAAGCATCATTTTGCATTCTTCATCTTTCTAAAGGATAAACCGAGTATATGTGGCTGACATTTATTGCTGTATTTTTGGTTTCTTTTATCTCACTTATTGTAATGCGTCCTGTGGCGGAAAAAATTGGTTTAGTGGATAAACCTAACTTCCGTAAACGTCACCAAGGTGTCATTCCCTTAATTGGCGGTATTGCCCTTTATCTTGGCAATCTCGCTTTCTATTTATTGGAATGGGAACAGATGCGTTTGCCAGAGCTCTATTTGATCGCATTAACTATTTTGTTAGTGATTGGCGTATTAGATGACCGTTTTGACCTAAGTCCTTTCTTACGGGCGGGCATTCAAGCCGTACTCGCTGGAGCAATGATTTACAGCGGTTTATCCATTGAAAACCTAGGACAGCTCATCGCCCCTTTTAGCCTAGAAATTGGAGCATTAGGTGTTGTTCTGACCGTCTTCATTACCATCGGGGTTATTAATGCGTTTAATATGATTGATGGTATTGATGGTTTACTTGCGGGGCTTTCTTCGGTAAGTTTTGCTGGATTAGGCACATTAATGCTACTTGATGAACAATATACGCTTGCCTATTGGTGCTTTGGTATTATCTTGGTGTTGCTGCCTTACGCAATGTTTAATCTCAGCGTTTTTGGGGCAAAATGGAAAGTCTTTATGGGCGATTCGGGCAGTACCCTAATTGGTTTTACGATCATCTGGATTTTATTGCTGAGTACACAAGGACAAGGACACCCTATCAGCCCAATTACAGGTTTATGGCTGATTGCTGTGCCATTAATTGATATGGTCGCCGTTTTCTTCCGCCGTTTGAAAAAAGGTAAAAGTCCGTTCAGACCAGACCGCTTGCATATTCACCATTTGATGATGCGTGCAGGTTTAACTTCACGCCAAGCGTTAGCGGTGATTACCTTGGGAGCTGGGCTTTGTGCGACCTTCGGCGTAATTGGCGAAGCATACTATTGGAATCAATGGGTGATGTTTGTCGCATTTATCACCTTATTTTTCTTATATTCTTATTCTATTGTTCATGCGTGGCGTATTACACGTTTTGTACGCCGTCATAAACGCCGAGCAAGAAAAAAACAAATGACGATTTAGGAGTTATTTTAATGACCGAGCAGGTTCAAAAAGCACAATCTGGTGCAGGTAAGTTTTTAGCTTCACTGTTAGTTTTATTGTTTTTATCTGCATTAGGTGCAGGAGCAGGCTGGTTTGGCACTACAATGCAACCAGCCAAATGGAAAGCTGAAGCACAATTTGAAGCACCTAAAGTGGTGGATTTGGGTAACTACTATTCTTTATTAAGTACCTATAATTTACTAAAAGGTGAAACATCAGAAACGACAACGGCAGATATTGCATTGACAAATTCTGTCTATCAAGAGTTTGCCCGTGATTTGAAATCGCCTGATGTGTTACAGCAATTCCTAACACAAAGTGAAAAGGTAAAACAGCAAGCTACGGCAAAAAATCAACCAACATCGGTTTTTGCTCAAGAGATTGCTCGTCAGTTCAAATTTGATGATGCAACAAATACATTGAGTCTCACTTTATTGAACCCAGAAGAGGCATCGGTGTTATTGAATGATTTTATTATTTTTAGCACCATGAAATCTCGTTCAACCTTAAATGGTGAGCTGATTGCGAAATGGAAGATCCTGTTTCAACAAATTAAGCAAATGGCAGAAAGTAATTTAGGTGCTATTCAACAAGGGACGCAAGTTGCACAGCAAGATTGGGCGGGCAAACTGAATTTAATGCGTTCTGTTCAGCCATTAGATGATAAGCTGTTGCCATTCCGCTATATTAAAGCCCCGAGTGTGCCGACAGTTGCGGAACAGCCAGATAACCAATTACTTTGGACAGTAATCGGTGGCGGTATTGGCTTCTTCTTAGGTCTGCTTGTTGCACTTTTTATCAATCGAAAAAGAAGTTAATTAAACGACATTAGTTTTAACTTTTTAAATAAGCTCCTTTTGTGTAAAAATAATTCGCAATAGGAGCTTTTTATTCTATGTGAAATATATGAGTATTCAACCTAATCAATGGCTTTCAACTTTTTTCCAGCGGAAGATTGGAGAGATAGAAAAGGTTTATGACATAGAATGTCATCAACTGTCTCAATACGATCTTGTGCAATCGAAGTTATCTTCTCTTGCTCAGCGAGAGATTGACTATATTCAGTCATTGGGTTTTACCTTGGTAGAAGGTGAAATTATCTTTGAATACGATCTTGCAAATTTTTCACCTAATCTGACCGCTTGTCGTGTCGCAACAGAACAGGATTTTGCTCAACTTGAACCCTTTTCCTATTTGTTTTCGCAAACACGTTTTCGTTCGCCTTGGTTTTCATCGTTAGAAAATCGTCGATTTTATTGGCAATGGATTCAAAATGCAGTGAAGGGCGAATTTGATGATCTCTGTTTACTCAGTGAAACAGTAAATGGTGAAATACAAGGTATGATTACCGTTCGAGTCAAAGAGAATACGGCACAAGTTGGTTTGTTGGCAGTCGCAGAAAAATGGCAGAAGCAGGGGATTGGTTATCGCTTATTAATGGATGCAATAGCCTGGGCGAAAAGTCAGCAAGCGACGAAAATGGTGATTACAACCCAGATGAACAATTTAGCTGCAATTCAGCTTTATCAACGCCTGAATGGAAAAATCAGCAGCACTTATTATTGGTTTTATCGATGATGCAAAACATTCCTTTTAACCGACCGCCTGTATTAGGCACAGAACTAAACTATATCCAGCAAGCGATTTTTTCAGATAAGCTGTCTGGCGATGGTCATTTTACCCATCTATGTGAGCAATGGCTTGAACAACAATTTCACGCACATAAAGTATTGCTGACACCTTCCTGTACGGCAGCATTAGAAATGGCAGCGATATTGCTTGATATTCAATCGGGTGATGAAGTGATTATGCCAAGCTATACCTTTGTTTCTACGGCAAATGCCTTTGCTCTGCGTGGGGCGAAAATCGTGTTTGTGGATATTCGACCTGATACAATGAATATTGATGAAACTTTGATAGAGCAAGCGATTACCCCAAAGACGAAGGCGATTGTACTAGTTCATTATGCAGGTGTAGCTTGTGAAATGGATAGCGTTATGGCGTTGGCAGAGAAATATCGCTTATGGGTGGTAGAAGATGCGGCACAAGGGGTCAATGCATTTTATAAAGGGAAAGCACTCGGCACGATTGGGCATATTGGCTGTTACAGTTTCCACGAAACGAAAAATATCACCGCAGGGGGCGAAGGCGGAGCTATTGTCATTAATCAGCCTGAACTGACCGCTCGTGCTGAAATTATTCGAGAAAAAGGCACAGATCGTCAGCAATTTTTTCGTGGCGAAGTGGATAAGTATAGTTGGCGAGATCTCGGCTCAAGTTTTTTAATGTCAGAAATACAGGCGGCTTACCTTTATGCTCAGTTACAAGGGCTAGCGCAAATTCAACAAAAACGGAAAATGATTTGGCAACGTTATTTTGATACATTACAGCCGTTGGCGGAGAAAGGGATTGTTGAATTGCCTTACATTCCCCAAGCGTGCCAAGCGAATGCGCATCTGTTTTATATGAAATGGAAAAATCTCAAAGAGCGGACGGATTTTATTCATGCAATGAAATCAAAAGGCATATTAACGGTCTTCCATTATGTACCATTACATTCAAGCCCTGCGGGAGAGCAGTTTGGTCGATTTTATGGGGAAGATAAATGGACAACCAAAGAGAGTGAACGGTTGGTGAGATTGCCGCTGTTTTTTAATATGGATATAGAAACTTTAGATAGAGTGGTGAACACCACTGTGCAATATGTGGCAAGTCGGAGCTGAAATGGCAAATATTTATCATATTTTAGGTGCAGACATTCCCCACCACAATCGTACGGTGCTGACATTTTTCCAAAATGAGCTAGCGAGTGAGTTTACCGATAAACCCCACTTTTATGTGGTGAGTAGTAATGATTTAGCCGATGATTTTCCTGCATTAACGATAGATACATATCGCTCTCAGCGAGCATTAACGCAAGCCATTATTGCAAAATATCAGCAAGATCCGACCGCTTGGTTTGTGTTACACGGGCAGTTTAATGTGTCCTTATGGCTAGCGATTCTGTTTGGACGAGTTTCGGCTAAACGTTGCGTTTGGCATATTTGGGGAGCGGATCTCTATGAAGAATCAAGGGAGTTAAAATTTAAGTTGTTTTATCCATTACGTCGTCTTGCACAGCGTCGAATCGCTCGTATTTGGGCGACACAAGGTGATTTAGCCTATGTGAATCAACGCTTTGACCGAACAGGATTTCAGGATCAGTTGATCTATTTTCCAACAAAACTTCCCGAGCAGATTCCTGAACGCCAAAAAGATCGAACCTTGGCGATCTTATTGGGTAACTCAGGCGATCCGAGTAATCGCCACCTTGCTGGATTGGCATTAATCAAACAGCAGTTTGGTAGCGATGTTCGTGTATTAGTGCCAATGGGCTACCCTACCAATAACCAAACTTATGTGGATAGGGTGCGAAAGCAAGCAGAGCATTTATTTACAGACGGTCAAGTTGAGATTTTAACGGAGAAATTGCCTTTTGAATCCTATATCGAATTGCTTTCTCGTTGTGATTTAGCGTGTTTTCTCTTTGAACGCCAACAAGGCATTGGGACGATCTGTTTACTGACACAATTAAAGATTCCTGTCATTCTTGAACGACAAAATCCGTTCTGCTTGGATATGGAAATGGCAGGTGTGGATTTTCTGTATTCAGATGCGCTTTCATCAGAAAAATTGCAACAGGTTCAGCAAGGGTTATCACAACTAGATGTGTCAAAGGTCGCCTTTTTTCCGCCTAATTATATAGCGCAATGGAAGATGGCTTTAGCACAATTAAAAGGGTGAGCGCTCTTTTGTCTATGTAGAAGATAATTTACACGCGGTGCGATTTGAGTAAAAATTTGCACCGTTTTTTATTGGGGGAAATATGGTTCTGAGTGGCGTTATTCTATTTTATCTAGTAGTGACAACTGCGATGGGATATAGCCTATATCGTATTTATCAGCAACACTATTTCTCGTTTCATCTGCTGTTTAGTGGGCTATATTTTGTTACCTTCTTTTTAGGTTTCCCTTTTTCATTGCTGTTATCTTGGAGATTTGGGCACTCGCTACCCGATGCATTAAATATCGTCGTTACGCTAGGTACAGCGTTTGCGAGTTATCTAGGGTATTTGTGTTGTTATCAGCTATTGTCCTATTTCAATAAAAGGAAGTTGAATCAGCCAGCTCAACAAAATATTTTTGCAAAACGTCAAGCAAATCTAACCGCTTGTAGCTTGTTTTTTATCGCATTAGTATCCTTGCTGTTATTTGTTTATCTCAATCAAGGATTGTTATTTTTTAAACTTGAGAAATACAGCCAGCTGTTTTCCAACAGTGTGAACGCAATTCCATTAAAACGCTTTTTCTATTTTTTCATTCCTGCGTTATTAATTTGGTTTTTCTTGTCACCAAGTAAAAAACAGTGGGGACTATTTTTGACCTTTGGTCTTGGACTTGGCGGATTAAGTTATTTAGCCACAGGCGGTACTCGTGCAAATATGGCAATCGCTTTTTTGCTTTTTGTGGTATTAGGATTTTATTATCGTTACCTTGCATTCAAATGGATTGTGTTCTTTGGTCTTGGTGCAATAGGCGTGATGTCAATATTGGCATTTGCTCGTTATAATTTGGATTTACAGGGATTAGAAGTGCTACACACTCTGTTGTATCTGACTCGAGATACGTTTTCACCTTGGCAAAATCTAAGCCAAATACTCAGCTCAGAGATTGATTTTTTAGGGATTATGCCGATTATTCGTGATTTTTATGTATATATCCCAACATCCCTTTGGCAAGATAGACCCGATATTGTGTGGAACAGTGCTAATTATTTCACAAAAGTGATTTTAGGGAATCAGTCTGGATTAGCGATCTCTCCGACCCTTTTAGGCTCTTTCTATATTATGGGGGATATGTTGCGATTATCATTGGAATGGCGGTGGTTGCAACGATAATATGGCTGTTTGATACGCTATTTAAGCAAGGAAGTGAACATCAAAATGCGATTGTACAGGCTTACTGCCTTGCCAATATCTTTAATTTGATGGTGTTGGTGAGAGAAGGATTAGATGCGTTTGTTTCACGTTTTGTCTTTTTTAGTCTCGTATTTTTAGGGTGTTACACTATTGCAGTGTTGATTGTCAGAGTGGCAAACAGATATAAGAAAAATGATGGATAAAGTAAACATTTGCCAATTAGAGATTTTGACTGCGAAGAATCAACAAGAGCTGATCTCATATTTGCTCAATAATGGGCAAGTAAGAGCAGGCAAGCTCATTGCGATGAATGCTGAAAAAGCTGTATTGTCTAAAGAAAGCCCTGAATTATTTGGCTTGTTAAATCAGGCGGAGTATAAATATGCAGATGGGATCAGCATTGTCTGTTCAATAAAAAAGAAATATCCGCAGTATAGCTCGCTAGAACGCATCGCAGGGGCTGATTTGTGGTTAGGGTTGATGCAGGCTTCTTGTGAATATCACATTCCGGTGTTTATTCTTGGCGGAGATTCACAGGTAATAGCACAGACAGAGCAGAAGTTACTTGATATGAAGGTGAATATTGTGGGAAGCCACAATGGGTATTTTTCTGAAGCGGAAGAAGATAGCTTGATAGAAAGTATTAAACGTAGTGGGGCAAAACTAGTGACGGTTGCATTGGGCTCGCCTAAACAAGAACTGTTTATGCAAAAAGCACAAAAACATTATCCAGATGCATTATATATGGGCGTTGGTGGAAGTTATGATGTCTTTGTGGGTAAGGTAAAACGAGCTCCTGTTGTTTGGCAACAGTTAGGATTAGAGTGGTTGTATAGAGTATTACATCAGCCTACTCGTTGGAGAAGGCAAGTTAGATTAGTGAAATATGCGTATTATCATTTAACAAATCAGCTATAAAATCACCGTTTTTGATAATTAGTAAACATTTTGAATAAATTAAGAGCATACAAGAAAATTTTTTCAAAAAGTGCTAGACAAGCGAGATTGAAATCACTAATATACGCCTCCGTTGCGACGCACTACTGAAAATAACGCGTTCGTAGCTCAGTTGGATAGAGCGTTGGCCTCCGGAGCCAAAGGTCGCAAGTTCAAATCTTGTCGAGCGCGCCAGAGGTAATGCAATATCAACAACTAACGACGGTGGCTATAGCTCAGTTGGTAGAGCCCTGGATTGTGATTCCAGTTGTCGTGGGTTCGAATCCCATTAGCCACCCCATTTAATATATGCAATAGCATATCAGACGGCGAGTAGCGCAGCTTGGTAGCGCAACTGGTTTGGGACCAGTGGGTCGTAGGTTCAAATCCTATCTCGCCGACCACTTTATTTCGTTCTTTAACAATATATCAGACAATCTGTGTGGGCACTTGTTGATTGACTTTGTTTGAAAATATTTTTTAATTTTGAAGTCTTGATAAGTGCTTAACTTGAAATTCATATTAATGTGATTTTTTATAGTCAGTACATATTGAGCGATTAAACTTTTTGAATTGAAGAGTTTGATCATGGCTCAGATTGAACGCTGGCGGCAGGCTTAACACATGCAAGTCGAACGGTAGCAGGAGAAAGCTTGCTTTCTTGCTGACGAGTGGCGGACGGGTGAGTAATGCTTGGGAATCTGGCTTATGGAGGGGGATAACTACGGGAAACTGTAGCTAATACCGCGTAATGTCTAAGGACTAAAGGGTGGGACTTTCGGGCCACCTGCCATAAGATGAGCCCAAGTGGGATTAGGTAGTTGGTGGGGTAAAGGCCTACCAAGCCGACGATCTCTAGCTGGTCTGAGAGGATGACCAGCCACACTGGAACTGAGACACGGTCCAGACTCCTACGGGAGGCAGCAGTGGGGAATATTGCACAATGGGGGGAACCCTGATGCAGCCATGCCGCGTGAATGAAGAAGGCCTTCGGGTTGTAAAGTTCTTTCGGTGATGAGGAAGGTGTTTGTTTTAATAGAACAAGCAATTGACGTTAGTCACAGAAGAAGCACCGGCTAACTCCGTGCCAGCAGCCGCGGTAATACGGAGGGTGCGAGCGTTAATCGGAATGACTGGGCGTAAAGGGCACGCAGGCGGTGACTTAAGTGAGATGTGAAAGCCCCGAGCTTAACTTGGGAATTGCATTTCATACTGGGTCGCTAGAGTATTTTAGGGAGGGGTAGAATTCCACGTGTAGCGGTGAAATGCGTAGAGATGTGGAGGAATACCGAAGGCGAAGGCAGCCCCTTGGGAAAATACTGACGCTCATGTGCGAAAGCGTGGGGAGCAAACAGGATTAGATACCCTGGTAGTCCACGCTGTAAACGCTGTCGATTTGGGGATTGGGCTTTAAGCTTGGTGCCCGTAGCTAACGTGATAAATCGACCGCCTGGGGAGTACGGCCGCAAGGTTAAAACTCAAATGAATTGACGGGGGCCCGCACAAGCGGTGGAGCATGTGGTTTAATTCGATGCAACGCGAAGAACCTTACCTACTCTTGACATCCATAGAATTCTGCAGAGATGCGGAAGTGCCTTCGGGAACTATGAGACAGGTGCTGCATGGCTGTCGTCAGCTCGTGTTGTGAAATGTTGGGTTAAGTCCCGCAACGAGCGCAACCCTTATCCTTTGTTGCCAGCGATTCGGTCGGGAACTCAAAGGAGACTGCCAGTGATAAACTGGAGGAAGGTGGGGATGACGTCAAGTCATCATGGCCCTTACGAGTAGGGCTACACACGTGCTACAATGGTGCATACAGAGGGCTACGATACCGCGAGGTGGAGTGAATCTCAGAAAGTGCATCTAAGTCCGGATTGGAGTCTGCAACTCGACTCCATGAAGTCGGAATCGCTAGTAATCGCGAATCAGAATGTCGCGGTGAATACGTTCCCGGGCCTTGTACACACCGCCCGTCACACCATGGGAGTGGGTTGTACCAGAAGTAGATAGCTTAACCGAGAGGGGGGCGTTTACCACGGTATGATTCATGACTGGGGTGAAGTCGTAACAAGGTAACCGTAGGGGAACCTGCGGTTGGATCACCTCCTTACCTAGATGAAGCGATTTGCAAGTGTTCACACAGATTGTTTGGTAATTGTAGACAATGAAGAGAACGAAGACATCCTTTTGGGTCTGTAGCTCAGGTGGTTAGAGCGCACCCCTGATAAGGGTGAGGTCGGTGGTTCAAGTCCACTCAGACCCACCACTCAATCTAAGGGTAACCGAACGAAAGAGTGAAAACTGGAAGAGATGTGATGAAATTGGGGATATAGCTCAGCTGGGAGAGCGCCTGCCTTGCACGCAGGAGGTCAGCGGTTCGATCCCGCTTATCTCCACCAATCATCATATTTAAGCGAACAAGCGAAATAAAAACTGAAAGCAAAATAAAAGCAAGAAAGTAACTGCTTGTTAATTTAAATATGATGATTTAGCCGAAAGGCGATTATCTTTTTGTTCTTTAAAAATTTAGAAACAAGCTGAAAAACTGAGAGATTTTTCAAGTCAGTAAAAACTGATAGAGAAGAAAAGTCTGAGTAGTAAGAAAATCTTGACTGAACAAAAGCAGTCAAGTGTTTAGTAGTTAATATCGACTTCGAATAAAAATGTTTGAGGTTGTATGGTTAAGTGACTAAGCGTACACGGTGGATGCCTAGGCAATCAGAGGCGAAGAAGGACGTGCTAATCTGCGAAAAGCTTGGATGAGTCGATAAGAGGCGTTTAATCCAAGATGTCCGAATGGGGAAACCCAGTAGATGAAGAATCTACTATCACTTGTTGAATACATAGGCAAGTGAGGCAAACCGGGAGAACTGAAACATCTAAGTACCCCGAGGAAAAGAAATCAACCGAGATTTTGTAAGTAGCGGCGAGCGAAAGCGAAAGAGCCAGTTAGTGATAGCAGTTTAACTTAGAGGAATGAGCTGGGAAGCTCAATCGTAGAGGGTGATAATCCCGTACTTAAAAAGTAAATTGTGGTACTAGGCTAACAACAAGTAGGGCGGGACACGAGAAATCCTGTTTGAAGATGGGGGGACCATCCTCCAAGGCTAAATACTCCTGATTGACCGATAGTGAACCAGTACTGTGAAGGAAAGGCGAAAAGAACCCCAGTGAGGGGAGTGAAATAGAACCTGAAACCGTGTACGTACAAGCAGTGGGAGCCCTTTTGGGGTGACTGCGTACCTTTTGTATAATGGGTCAGCGACTTATATTTTGTAGCGAGGTTAACTGAATAAGGGAGCCGAAGGGAAACCGAGTCTTAACTGGGCGGATAGTTGCAAGGTATAGACCCGAAACCCGGTGATCTAGCCATGGGCAGGTTGAAGGTTGGGTAACACTAACTGGAGGACCGAACCGACTAATGTTGAAAAATTAGCGGATGACTTGTGGCTGGGGGTGAAAGGCCAATCAAACCGGGAGATAGCTGGTTCTCCCCGAAATCTATTTAGGTAGAGCCTTGAGCGGACACCTTCGGGGGTAGAGCACTGTTTCGGCTAGGGGTCCATCCCGGATTACCAACCCGATGCAAACTGCGAATACCGAAGAGTGATACTCAGGAGACACACGGTGGGTGCTAACGTCCATCGTGGAGAGGGAAACAACCCAGACCGCCAGCTAAGGTCCCAAAGTCTATATTAAGTGGGAAACGAAGTGGGAAGGCTTAGACAGCTAGGATGTTGGCTTAGAAGCAGCCATCATTTAAAGAAAGCGTAATAGCTCACTAGTCGAGTCGGCCTGCGCGGAAGATGTAACGGGGCTAAAATATAGCACCGAAGCTGCGGCATCAGTAGAAATACTGTTGGGTAGGGGAGCGTTGTGTAAGCGGATGAAGATGGATTGAGAAGTCTGTTGGACGTATCACAAGTGCGAATGCTGACATAAGTAACGATAAAACGAGTGAAAAACTCGTTCGCCGGAAGACCAAGGGTTCCTGTCCAACGTTAATCGGGGCAGGGTGAGTCGGCCCCTAAGGCGAGGCTGAAAAGCGTAGTCGATGGGAAACGGGTTAATATTCCCGTACTTGTCTTCATTGCGATGTGGGGACGGAGAAGGTTAGGTTAGCAGACTGTTGGATGTCTGTTTAAGTTGGTAGGTGGGGAGCTTAGGCAAATCCGGGCTCCTACTAACACTGAGAGATGATGACGAGTCTCTACGGAGATGAAGTAACTGATACCACGCTTCCAGGAAAAGCCACTAAGCTTCAGATGAAGATAAACCGTACTGAAAACCGACACAGGTGGTCAGGTAGAGAATACTCAGGCGCTTGAGAGAACTCGGGTGAAGGAACTAGGCAAAATAGCACCGTAACTTCGGGAGAAGGTGCGCTGGCGTAGGTTGTAGGGATTTACTCCCGAAGGCTGAACCAGTCGAAGATACCAGCTGGCTGCAACTGTTTATTAAAAACACAGCACTCTGCAAACACGAAAGTGGACGTATAGGGTGTGATGCCTGCCCGGTGCTGGAAGGTTAATTGATGGTGTTATCGAAAGAGAAGCTCCTGATCGAAGCCCCAGTAAACGGCGGCCGTAACTATAACGGTCCTAAGGTAGCGAAATTCCTTGTCGGGTAAGTTCCGACCTGCACGAATGGCATAATGATGGCCAGGCTGTCTCCACCCGAGACTCAGTGAAATTGAAATCGCCGTGAAGATGCGGTGTACCCGCGGCTAGACGGAAAGACCCCGTGAACCTTTACTATAGCTTGACACTGAACATTGAATTTTGATGTGTAGGATAGGTGGGAGCCTTTGAAGCAGTCACGCCAGTGATTGTGGAGGCGTCCTTGAAATACCACCCTTTAACGTTTGATGTTCTAACGAAGATTGCGGAACGCGGTCTCGGACAGTGTCTGGTGGGTAGTTTGACTGGGGCGGTCTCCTCCCAAAGAGTAACGGAGGAGCACGAAGGTTTGCTAATCACGGTCGGACATCGTGAGGTTAGTGCAATGGTATAAGCAAGCTTAACTGCGAGACAGACAAGTCGAGCAGGTGCGAAAGCAGGTCATAGTGATCCGGTGGTTCTGAATGGAAGGGCCATCGCTCAACGGATAAAAGGTACTCCGGGGATAACAGGCTGATACCGCCCAAGAGTTCATATCGACGGCGGTGTTTGGCACCTCGATGTCGGCTCATCACATCCTGGGGCTGAAGTAGGTCCCAAGGGTATGGCTGTTCGCCATTTAAAGTGGTACGCGAGCTGGGTTTAGAACGTCGTGAGACAGTTCGGTCCCTATCTGCCGTGGGCGTTGGATGATTGAGAGGGGCTGCTCCTAGTACGAGAGGACCGGAGTGGACGCATCACTGGTGTTCCAGTTGTCTCGCCAGAGGCATTGCTGGGTAGCTACATGCGGAAGAGATAAGTGCTGAAAGCATCTAAGTACGAAACTTGCCTCAAGATGAGTCATCCCAGTCTATAAGACTGTAAGGGTTGTTGGAGACTACGACGTAGATAGGCACGGTGTGTAAGTGTAGTGATACATTGAGCTAACGTGTACTAATTGCCCGAGAGGCTTAACTATACAACCTCAAGCGTTTTTGAAGAAGAAGCGCAAGAGAGTTGAAAGCTGAATAAAAGCAACAAACTAACTAAACAAAATAAAGACACTCAGAGCAGCTTGTTTCGAAATGAAAGAACAGACAATAAGATAGAGAAAGTCATTAAAGATTTTCCTGATGGCCATAGTGCTGTGGTCCCACCTGATTCCATCCCGAACTCAGAAGTGAAACGCAGTAACGCCGATGGTAGTGTGGGGTTTCCCCATGTGAGAGTAGGGCACCATCAGGGTTTTATTAAGGTAAAGAAACCGCAAGTTAGAGATAGCTTGCGGTTTTTTGCGTTTAGGGATAAACATCCCGCAAACAAGCGGTGAGATGGCGAGAGGAATTTGCAAAAGGATTTGCAAAAAAATGAGGGAATCTGACCGCTTGTCAGATGCATTGCATTTCCTTTTGTATTCATTTTATTCAATTACACCTACACTATCTAAAAAGTCGTTTATCACTGTGTTATCAAAACAGAAAAAGACTTCTAAACATACTTCGTGAAAAAGGTTATAGGATTCAATCTATTACAAATGATGGACGTAGAGGGCTGTTAAAAGATTTATTTAATACCCCAATTCAAATGTGCCACCTCCATATGGTCGTAATTGTGGTGAGAAAATTAAGAAAAAACATCAATCACAAGCAGGTAAAGAATTAAAGATTATTGTAAAAACTCTAAAAGAAAGCCACAAAAACGAATTTTATTTAAGATTACATCAATGGTATTTAAAACATAAAGCGTTTTTATATGAACGGTCTGAATATCCCAATGAGAAAGAATATTTTTCTTAAAACACCGTAATGTAAGAGGGGCTTATGCTAGTTTAAAATACTATATGAAATATTTATTCACCTTTGAAGAATATGCTCACCTAAATATAGAAAAAACAACAAATAGGTTGAAAGGATTATTTAAAGAATTGAAGCGAAAATTATCGGTTCATGATGGATTAACGAAAAAGCATAAGATAATGTTTAGAGAGGATTTTTCGAACAAAAAAAGTTGGTAATAATTATTTTCTCTAATTATTACCAACTTTACTGTCTTATATAATACTGTCTTTATTTAAAGATTAGTCTGCTAACTTCGTACCATATAAGTAAGTATAACCAAACGGACTTTGTTTATAGTCTTGAACACGTTTACTGGTTGGGGCAAAGTTAATGGAGTGTGCCACATTGATCCAAGGGGCTTGTTCTTTCAACAATACTTGTGCTTGTTCATAAATTTTGGCACGCTCTGCTTTGTCAGATAAACCAACCGCTTTATGTAACAACGCATCTAATTCAGGATTTTTGAAGCGAGCGTAGTTACTGTTACCCACGTTTTCACTGCCGAATAATGGCGATAAGAAGTTATCAGGATCGCCATTATCACCTGACCAACCATAAGTACCTGCAGTTAATTCGCCTGCTTTGGTACGTTTGATGTAGTCACCCCATTCGTAGCTAACCAGTTTTGATTTCACGCCCACTTTTTCCCAGTCGCTTTGCACTAATTCTGCCATACGACGTGGGTTCGGGTTAGAAGCACGCACCACAGGCTGTACCCAAATATCCGTTTCAAATCCATTTTCAAAGCCAGCTTCTTTTAATAACTGTTTTGCTTTTTCTGGGTTATATTCATAACCAGTGATTTCGTTGTTATAGCCCCAAATTGTTGGTGGAAGTGGGTTTTTCGCCGCCACACCTGCACCACGATAAACGGCATCAATGATCGCATTCTTATCCACTGCATAGTTTAACGCTTGGCGTACTTTTACATTATCGAACGGTGCTTTTTCAGTATTGAATGCAATATAAGCAATGTTCAACCCTGCTTGAGAAAGTAAATTCACTTTCGGATCGGTTTTCATCTTCTCAAGATCTGCGGCATTTGGGAAGTCAATTAAGTCACAAGCACCCGCTTGTAATTTTGCATAACGAGCCGTTGCATCAGGGACAATTTCAAAGATCAAGCGGTCAATATCGGCTTTTCCTTTCCAATACTCTTTATGTGCGAAATAGCGGCTTTTTTGATCCACTTGATAGCCTGCAAACACAAACGGACCTGTACCAATAGGGGTCGTATCAATGGTTTCTGGTTTGCCTGCTGCTAACATTTTATCCGCATATTCCGCTGAATAAATCGAGATAAAGTCCATACCTAAACTCGCTAAGAATGTTGCATCTTGACGGGTTAAGGTAATTTTCACTGTATGATCATCAACTTTTTCCACTGATTTCAACAATGTTGGGAATTTCATTGCTTTAAAGTACGGATAAGTTGCTTTAGATACATTGTGGTATGGGTGATTTGGATCTAACTGACGTTGGAATGAAAACACCACATCGTCCGCATTAAAATCACGGCTTGGAGTAAACTCTTTATTTGAGTGGAATTTCACGCCTTTACGCAAATTAAAGGTATAAGTTAAACCATCATCACTCACTGTCCAGCTTTCTGCAAGAGCGGGCTCAATATCTGTTGAACCACGTTTAAACTCAACGAGACGGTTATAGACTTGTTGTGAACTTGCATTATAAGAAATACCGTCCATCACTAATGCAGGGCTAAAACCTGTTGGTGAACGGCTAACACAGTTCACAAATGTTTTATCAGCAGCTTGTGCCACTGTTGATACAAATAAGGTTGCGGCGATTAAAGAAAGTTTCGTATTAAATTTCATGTAGCCTCCGTTGAGGGAATTAAAAAATTGTTTGGAAAGATACCGAGAAATTACCTTAAGGTAAAGAACTAAATGTAGGTTATTATAACTAAAAGATATAAAAAGACCGCTTGCACGGATTACAAGCGGTCAGTTCTTCGTAAAAATTTACTATTTATACTCTTCCATTAACTCACCCGCTTTTTGCACCATTGCCGTTGAACCCACAAAGAATGGTACACGTTGATGCAGTTCGGTTGGTTTAATGTCTAAAATCGGATTAAATCCGTCTGTCGCCATACCGCCAGCCTGTTCCGCTAAAAATGCCATCGGGTTCCCTTCGTAAAGTAGGCGTAATTTACCGTTCGGGTGGCTTTTCGTGCTTGGGTAAATGTAGATACCGCCTTTTAACAAGTTACGGTGGAAGTCTGAAACCAAGGAACCGATATAACGAGAAGAGTATGGACGACCTGTTGCTTTGTCTTCTTCCTGACAGAATTTAATGAATTTCTTCACACCCTCTGGGAATTTGAGATATTGCCCTTCGTTAATTGAATAATATTTGCCTTCAAACGGCATTTTCATATTTGGGTGAGAGAGAATGAACAACCCTAAAGATGGATCGTAGGTGAAGCCGTTTACGCCATTGCCTGTCGTGTAAACTAACATTGTTGATGAGCCATAGGTGACATAGCCTGCCGCAACTTGTTTACGTCCAGGTTGTAAGAAATCCTCCATCGTCACAGGCGTACCAATCGGTGATACACGTTTGTAGATCGAGAAAATTGTCCCCACAGACACATTCACATCAATGTTGGAAGAACCATCGAGGGGATCTGTCATAAGAATGTATTTCGCATTTCGACCACGTTCCGTATCAAACGCCACGAAAGTATCATCTTCTTCAGACGCAAATCCTGCCACATCACCACGAGCGATTAATGCTTTTTTCATTGTTTCGTTGGCAAATACATCGAGCTTCATCTGGGTTTCGCCCTGAATGTTTTCATCGCCAGACACCCCTAAAATATCTTGGGTTAAACCCGCTCGGTTAATATCACGATGAATGATTTTTGCCGATAAACGAATAGAGGACAAAATACCACTGAGTTCCCCCGTTGCCCCTGGGTATTCTGCTTGTCGTTCAACAATAAATTCGCCTAATGTTTTCATTTTTTATCTCCTTATTAGCTATTCAATGCAGTTTGCTTTATTATACTCGCCCATCGAAGCTCTGTTTTCGAGTAAAGTTTTGTTTTGTGATACTGTTCACAATTTTTATGTAAGGAAGGCTATGAAACAGCAACATATTCATATTTTAGGGATCTGCGGTACTTTTATGGGTGGCGTGGCGATTATTGCAAGAGAGTTAGGTTATAAAGTGACAGGGTCTGATACCAATGTCTATCCGCCAATGAGTACCTTTTTAGAAAAAAGCGGTATTGAAATTATCCCCCATTACGATATTGCCCAGCTCGATCCTGTTCCCGATATGATTATTATCGGCAATGCGATTAGCCGTGGTAATCCTTGCGTAGAACATATCTTAAATCACCGCTTGCCGTACACATCAGGACCGCAATGGCTAAGAGATCATTTACTCAAAGATCGTTGGGTGCTTGCTGTGTCAGGCACGCACGGCAAAACCACCACAACGGGAATGTTAAGTTGGATTTTAGATCAAGCAGGCATTGATACAGGTTTCTTAATCGGCGGTGTTGCAGGCAACTTTGGTATTTCAGCGCGTGCAGGCTCAAGTGATTTCTTTGTGATTGAAGCGGACGAATATGATTCAGCCTTTTTTGACAAACGTTCTAAATTCGTACATTACAATCCTAA
Source organism: Actinobacillus indolicus (assembly GCF_004519515.1). NCBI lineage: Bacteria > Pseudomonadati > Pseudomonadota > Gammaproteobacteria > Pasteurellales > Pasteurellaceae > Actinobacillus > Actinobacillus indolicus. Next base: position 1,441,590 of record NZ_CP038145.1, read on the forward strand.
AACCTTAATTATCAACAACATTGATTTTGACCACGCAGATATTTTTGATGATTTAAAAGCAATTCAACGCCAGTTCCATCATCTTATCCGTACAATGCCACAAAATGGCTGCATTTTATCCGCAACATCAGATGAAAACGTACAAAACACCTTAAAAATGGGTTGTTATAGCGAGCAACAATTTATCGGGCAAGATCAAGACTGGTACGCCGAGCCGTTAAGTTCAGATTACTCCCATTTTGTGATTTATCATAAACAGCAAAAAGTAGGGGAAGTGAAATGGAACTTGCTCGGCGCTCACAATATGCATAACGGTTTAATGGCGATTGCAGCCTCACACAACGCAGGGGTAAGCGTCGAACAAGCTTGTTTAGGCTTAAATAGCTTTATTAATGCCAACCGCCGTTTAGAAGTCAAAGGGGAAGTAAATGGCGTTACTGTTTATGATGATTTTGCCCACCATCCAACCGCTATTTTAGCAACAATCGACGCACTTCGTGGCAAAGTAGGCAAAGATCAACGCATTTTGGCGGTATTAGAACCCCGTTCAAACACAATGAAAATGGGCGTTCACAAAGATGAAATAGCTCCATCGTTAAAAGACGCAGATGCCGTCTTTGTTTATCAACCCGATACCATTCCGTGGCAAGTTAGCATGATTACGGATGCACTAAACCAGCCAGCACAATGGTCTGCGAGCCTAGATGAATTAGTTGAATTGATTGTCAAAGAAGCCAAACCCACAGATCATATTTTAGTGATGAGTAATGGGGCATTTGGAGGGATTCATCAGAAATTATTAACTGCACTAGTAAAATAATAAATATTCATAGGAACAGATCTGCACCTAAAAAGTTTGACTAAGCAATCAACTGATTAAGGTGCAGATTTTTTATGACTAAATCTATGGTTTTTGTTCAAATCAGAACCTATAAGGGGGAAGATTTAGCTTAGAAACGATAAGCAGCACTTGCGCTAAATGCATTACCTTTTAATTTTGTACCGCTATGTTTTAAGTTACTTCTTAAGTATTCAGCACCGATTTCAATATCGTTTGATACAGCATATTTTACACCGGCACCGTAGCCGATCCCTTTAAAGCTACCCACATCGCCTACTTTACTTACGCTATAATTTAATTTCGCATAAGGCAGTAAATCTGGTAACACACGATAGCCTTGTAAATAGCCCGCACTAAATTGTGATTTTTGTTTCACATCATTGAAAATTTTTGTGCTACCTAATTTTGCTTTACCTTCAACAACACCGACTAAATTATTGCCATAATCCATCGCATAATCAACAATCAGGTTTGCACCTGTAGCTTGTTTACCTTCTAAACCTTCACTTTTATATTTAACTGTCGTTAAATCAACACCAACACCTACGCCAGTAAAGGTTTCGCCAACTGGGGCTGCAAAAGCGGCACTCGAAGCGAATGCTAAAGTCACCATTGCTAATTTTTTCATAATGAAACTCCTATAAGGGTTAAAAACATGAGCAGTGTACTCACGAATATTTGTCAATACAAGGAAATAATGGTTCTATTTTACATGGGATAAATAGACATCAAACCGATGATTTTTCGTTTCTTGGCTAAAATCAGGCTTCTGCTCTGCTAAAAATGGTGCATAATCGGGGCGTTTAACCACCACGCGTTTACGAGCCAACTGTTTTGCTGGGAAAAAGAAATCATCAGAATCCAAATCCGCCCCAACCAAATGCTGAAACACTCGCATCTCTTTTTTGACTAAAGCACTTTTCTGTTTATGCGGGTACATTGGGTCAAGGTAAACCACATCAGCAAAATCACGATTGGGATCCAGTTCTGCTATAGAGTGTGCTGGTAACAAAATCATTCGCTCCCGCATAAAGTCGCCAATTTCTGCGTCTTGATAAGCTCGATTTAAGCCATCTTCCAATAAGGCGCTGACCACTGGATTTCGTTCAACCAATTTGACTTGGCAACCCACCGAGGCTAATACAAAAGCATCTCGCCCAAGCCCTGCGGTAGCATCAATCACAGTCGGTAAATAATCGCCTTTAATCCCAACTGCTTTTGCTACTGCTTCGCCACGCCCACCGCCAAATTTACGGCGATGAGCCATTGTGCCATCCACAAAATTCACCGCAATTGCCCCAAGTTTTGGTTCATCTAATTTACGAAGCTCCAAACGTTCATTGGTTTGCACTAACGCTAAAATCGCCTCAGGGTTATGTTGAAGTTGCCATTTTTCACAGGTTTGTTGAAACTGCTCGGCAAAATCGCTTTCGTTAATTAATTGGATTTTTGTCATTATTTTTACAATATGTAATGCTTAAATACATCATCAATGTGCTGGCTCAGGCTACATTTACCAGCCACATCTTCACTGTCCCACGCTATTTGCAAAATTTCAGGTGAAAGCAACCGCTCGTACTGTTCAGCAATCGGGAAATAGCTGATATGCCAAGGCTCTAAGCCAATTTGTTTGCCGTGATCTTCCATAAACGGAAAATAGAAACTGAATTGTTCCGCATTCACTAAAAGCCAATTGGTTAAACGTTGGAAATAACCGCCCGTTTGATATTCCCACGGCTCTAACATCAGATTTTGCCCTTCGGGAAGTAAGTCGGGATCGAAAATATCAATTTCCGTTCCCCAATGATGGCGGCTCGCCCCAGGTACAGCAGACCAACGTAAAATCGCTTGGCATTTTTGCCAATCATCTAAACAAGTCAAATCTAAGGCACAACCGTTATCATCGTGGACTTTACGTTCGCCGTTGAATTTGGCATTCCAAATCATTTTTTGTCGTTCAAAATCACGATAGGTGCTGGTGGGTTGTAAGTTAAAACCTGCTTGTTTTGCCGCTTGTTGTAGTTGTAAAAAAGCGTTTACTACTTCTGCTTGTAAGGCGTGTTTATCCGACAACGCATTCGGCAGAGGCACTAAATGTTCACGGCTATTGCCCGTGAGGATTTCAGGGAAATTTGCAAAATTTGGCATAAATCAGACCGCTTGTAATAGTAATTTTTCGGCAATTTGGTAATACACTTCGCCACATTTGCCTAAGTCATTCACATTCACACATTCGTTCACTTTATGAATGGTTTGGTTGATTGGACCGAACTCAACCACTTCTGCACCCATTAAGGCGATAAAACGCCCGTCTGATGTGCCACCGCCCGTGTCTAGTTTAGGCGTAATTTGTGTCACCTTTTCGACCGCTTGTATCGTGGCTTGAACCAGTTTTCCATTGCCAGCTAAGAACGGTTTTCCCGACAAATTCCATTCAATTCGATGTTTTAAACCGTGTTTTTGCAACATTTCGGCAACTTTGGCTTTGATGATTTCATCATTCACTTCGGTGCAATAACGTAAATTGAACTGCACATAAAGCTCGCCCGGGATCACGTTATTACTACCTGTACCGGCTTTGATATTGGCAATTTGCAGACTTGTCGGTGGGAAAAATTCGTTGCCATTATCCCATTGGTAAGCGGTCAGTTCGCTTAAAAATGGTAGAGCTGTATGAACGGGGTTTTCAGCTAAATGGGGATAGGCAACGTGTCCTTGAATGCCTTCAATATAAAGATTGGCGGTAATCGAACCACGACGACCGTTTTTCACCACATCACCCAACTGTTTGGTACTGGACGGCTCACCCACCACACAATAGTGGATCGGTTCTTGGCGTTGCATTAAGGTTTCCACCACTTTCACCGTGCCGTCTTTGGCTGCGGCTTCTTCATCAGAGGTGATAAGCAAGGCAATTTTGCCTTGATGGTTTGGCTTGTTTTTCACAAAGGTTTCACAAGCGATCACCATTGCCGCTAAAGAACCTTTCATATCCGCCGCACCACGCCCGTAAAGCATATCATCGACAATTTCAGCGGAAAACGGCGGATAAGTCCATTGACTTTCGTCGCCTTCAGGGACAACGTCGGTATGCCCAGCAAAGGCAAGGCAAGGTTCGCCTTCGCCGTGAGTTGCCCATAAATTTAAGGTGTCGCCAAAAGGCAACCATTCCAGCTTAAATCCTACCGCTTGTAGCCGTTCGGCAATCAATTGTTGGCAGCCTTCATCGTTCGGGCTGATAGATTTACGTTGGATAAGGGCTTGGGCTAATGTGATGATTTGTCTTTCCATATTGCTCTCAAAATATTAAACAGTTGATTTGCCCCTTTTGATAAAAAATACAAGACCAAAAGGCAAAAAAATATAAATCCGAATATAACTGGTAAATCGTATTTTAGAAAAATCGTAAAGGGTTTTTCATAAAGTTGCTCACATAACTCCAATGTCTCACACCCAGTAATGTCGATGATATCAACAATATCTCTGAAAGGAGAATACGAGGCAGAAAAAGCCAAAGGAGCGGCAATAAATAAAGCAATAATGCTGAGAGTAAACAGCCTTTTACTTAAATACTTGAGCATACTCTTTTTCATCAAACCCAATCAACGCAACGTTATCAGCAATCACAATCGGGCGTTTGATTAAGGTTGGCTGTTCGTTTAACACTTTTAATGCCAGCTCTTTGTTGAGATTATTTTTAATTTCATCATCAAGCCCACGCCAAGTGGTGCTACGTTTATTGACTAAGTTTTCCCAGCCAAATTTCTCTGCCATTTCAGCCAGCCATTCAGGATCTAAGCCATCAACACGGTAGTCGTGCAGTTGTGGGTTTAAGTTGTTATCCGCAAGCCATTTGATCGCTTTTTTCACGGTATCACAGTTTTTAATGCCGTAGATTTTTGTCATATACCCTCAAAATGTGTAAAAAATTGCGCTGATCGCACCGCTTGCAACAATCACAAGCCATGCAGGAAGTTTCCAAAACATTAATGCGACGAAAGCGATTAATGCTAGGCAAAAGTCTTTAGGGTGTAAAATTGCATTGACCCAAATAGGATTATAAAGGGCGGCTAATAATAAACCGACTAAGGCGGAATTCACGCCGACCAACGCTTTTTGTGCCAATGGATTCGTTCTTAATGTTGCCCAAAACGGTAATGCGCCCAATACCAGTAATGCTGACGGCAGAAAGATTGCCAATAATGCAACTACGCCACCCAGCCAACCTTGATCGGCCGCACCTAAAAAGGCAGCAAAGGTAAATAATGGACCCGGTACGGTTTGCGCTAAGGCATATCCGGCTAAAAAGAGATCATGGCTGACCCAGCCTGTACTCACGGTTTCTGTTTGCAATAACGGCAATACCACATGCCCGCCTCCAAAGACTAACGCACCGCTTCGGTAGAAGGAATCTATCATTGCTAAATAATGGGAAGAACCGTGGTAAGTCAAAAATGGCAAGCCTATCAACAATATAAAAAACAGCCCTAAGCTAAACAAAGCCATTTTTTTAGAACCTGTTGAGCCGGATGATGTTTGGCTGACTTGCGGTTGTGGTAACCAAGCTAAACTGATGAGTGCCGCCAATACAATCACTAACACTTGCACCCACGCAGATGGGAACAGTAACACTACGGTTGTGGCAAAGACCATGATCGCAATCTGTTTTTGATCTTTACAGAACATTTTCATCATACCCCAAACCGCTTGTACCACGATTGCAACACTCGCCACTTTCAAGCCGTGTAACAAGCCTGCAGGAATGATCTCTTGAAAATGCACCGCTCCTAACGCAAACAAAATCAGCACTAGAGCCGAAGGTAAGGTAAAGCCAATCCATGCCGCAACCAAGCCTAAATAGCCCGAACGCATTAAGCCAATGCCCATCCCGACTTGGCTACTGGCAGGGCCGGGTAAAAATTGGCAAAGTGCAACCAAATCTGCATACTCTTGTTCCGTCAGCCATTTTTTACGTTCAACAAATTCATGATGAAAATAGCCTAAATGAGCGACTGGACCGCCAAAAGAAGTCAGCCCCAAACGTAAAAAAGTTAGAAAAACTTGCCACGTAGCATGAAAAGATTGTAACTGTTGCACGGGTTACCTCCGCTAAATGTTGTCTGCATTTACCATCGCTTGCCACACTTTCAAAGCGTCAGCGGTTTCTGCTACATCATGAACTCGCACGATCTTCGCTCCATTTTGTACTGCGAGCAATGCACCAGCGACACTGCCTGCAACACGTTGATCGACCGGTTTGTTGATTACATTGCCGATCATCGACTTACGGGAAAGCCCAGCTAACACAGGATAGCCTGAAGCAACAAAGGCGTTTAGATGTTTTAGCAGTTGATAATTATGTTGCACCGTTTTACCAAAACCAAAGCCGACATCTAAAATAATATGCTCTTTGGGAATGCCAGCCATTGTGCAAGCAAAAATGCGTTGGTTGAGAAAATCTGCGACTTCTTCCACCACATCATCATATGATGGATTTTGTTGCATATTTTGCGGTGTGCCTTGCATATGCATTAAACAAACAGGCAAGCCTAATTCTACGGCGGTTTCTAGGGCATTCGGCTCTTGTAACGCCCGAATATCATTGAGAATATCCGCCCCAACTTGTGCCGATTGACGAAATACTTCCGCCTTTGAGCTATCTACCGAAATCAAGCAATCAAACCGCTTGCGAACTGCTTCAACCAACGGCACAACCCGTTCCAACTCTTGCTCAAGGGTAACGATTTCCGCATTCGAACGGGTGGACTCACCACCAATATCAATAATATCCGCCCCGTCATTGAGCATTTTCTCCACTTGAAACAGGGCTTTATCAAGGGTAAAAAATTTTCCTGAATCGGAGAATGAATCAGGGGTAAAATTCAAAATCCCCATAATTCTCGGGGAAGTGAGATCTAACAAGCGGTCAGATCCTTGGAAATTTTTGTAATAGATTTGCATTATTTTACCTTAGCCAGACTGCTTTATTATTTTATAACTACACCAATACTTTTATAATGAATATAATTACCTAAAGGTGATTGCCTTTTTATAATAGAAATTTTCGAAGAAATATTCACTTTTTCATATAAAGATTTATCTTCTATTGTTTCCTTTCCAAATTCCTTAGATTTTACTCTAACATAATAATATGTATGAGAATATTTTCCTGATGAACGATAAATCTCTTTATCATATACATCTGCAGTATAAAAAACATTCTTACCAAATCTATCTGTATATTCATAAGATATTATTGGCATAACTAGGATAGCAAATACTGCAGGAGCAGCGAGCGCACCGATAATATCACTAGATAGGGAGTACTTCTCTAATTTTTTCTCGTGTTCTTCTTGTTTTCTCTTAGAAAAATATCTCTTTTGCTCCAGTTCTCTATGAGATTTATATCCTTTGATAACGTCTTTTATAAAAATAGGAAGAATAAAAATATAAGAAATAATAAAATAAATTATTTTATAATCCGTTTCTATCTCATAACGATAATCTACAAACGAAAAATAAATAAGAAATGAAATGACTATTATAGGAATAGCTTTTTCCATTATTTCTTCTCCATTTATATTCTACTATTTCTCTGCCCTCAACTTCGCCAACACGGCCTTTAGTTGTTTATCCAACGGTGCTGTCACAACCATTTCTTCGCCCGTTTTCGGGTGAACAAATCGAATAGAATGAGCGTGTAAAAATAGGCGGTTTAGACCCGCTTGTTGCATTTTTTGGTCAAATTCACGGTCGCCATATTTGTCATCAAGGGCAATCGGGTGTCCTGCGTATTGAGTATGCACACGGATTTGGTGCGTTCTACCTGTCACAGGCGAAGCCTTGACTAAAGTCGCTGTCGGATAACGTTCTTCAATCACAAATCGGGTTTCGGACGGTTTGCCTTCTTCGCTTACTCGTACAATGCGTTCGCCACTGGCTAATTCGTTTTTCAATAGCGGTGCTTTAATCACTTTAACGTACGATTGCCACTGCCCTCGTACGAGTGCGAGATAATCTTTCTGCACCACTTTTTCACGCAACTGTTCGTGCAAACTACGCAATGCGGAACGTTTTTTTGCTACTAACAACAGCCCAGATGTATCTCGGTCGATACGGTGAACTAGTTCTAAAAAACGAGCTTCAGGGCGTAATGCCCGTAAGGCTTCAATCACACCAAAACTTAAACCGCTACCGCCGTGAACAGCAATGCCGGACGGTTTGTTAATCACTAACATCACATCATCTTCATAAAGAATTTGATGTTCAAGTTCGGCGACTTTGTTGAGTTTGGTCGAAATCGGGGCTTCATTTTTTTCTGCCACACGCACAGGCGGAACTCGCACAATATCGTCCGCTTGCAACTTATATTCGGGTTTAATCCGCCCTTTGTTTACTCGCACTTCGCCTTTACGCACAATGCGGTAAACCAGGCTTTTTGGCACGCCTTTGAGCTTGGCGAGTAAGAAGTTATCCAAACGTTGCCCAGCTTCATCATCACTGATCGTAAAAAATTGAACGCTGGCACTAATTACTTTTTCTGTTGTCATTTTGATTTAGGTAATAGGAAAAATTGAGTAAATTCTATCATAAAATCCCCGAAGAATCCGGCTTACACATGCTAGAATATGCTGATTTTATTGATTCATTGGAGAAAACCATGACCACAACGGCTGACAAAGCAAAAGAAACAACAGAACTTACACTTCCCCCAGAAGCAAAAGAAATTATCAGTGATGTAAAGAATTTAGATTTTCAAAGTCTTTTACATGATTGGATTATCCCTTATGGCACAAAGCTATTAATTGCCATTGCAATTTTTATTATTGGGCGTTATCTCGCTCGTATCTTAAGTGGTTTAATAGGAAAAGCGGTATTAGCCTCGAGCAAAGATGAAATGCTGCAAGGCTTTGTTCGCTCTATTGCCTATTTTCTTTTCTTACTCATTACCGTTATTGCATCCCTTTCGCAATTAGGAATTAATACAAGTTCATTAGTGGCATTAATTGGTGCTGCAGGTTTGGCAATTGGTTTAGCCTTACAAAACTCATTACAAAATTTTGCCGCGGGAGTGATGCTATTAATCTTTAAACCATTTAATAAGGGCGATTTTATTGAAGCTGGTGGTAGTGCAGGTAAGGTCGAACAAATGGGGATTTTGATGTTGGAGCTAAGAACCGGCGACAACAAAACGGTATTGATTCCAAATGGAAAGGTGTTTGCCGACAGTATCACCAACTACTCTCGTAATGAAACTCGTCGTATCGATTTCATTTTCGATATTAGTTACGAGTCCGATATTGAGAAAGCCAAAGAGATTATTGCTCAAATTCTATTTGAAGATGAAAATGTTTTACACTATCCAGAGCCTACCATTGCGGTTGGTAACTTAGCGGCAAGCAGTGTGCAGTTATTTGTGCGTCCGTGGGTGCAGACGAATAACTATTCAAGTACACAATTTGCGATTTTGGAAAAAGTAAAAATCGGCTTTGATAAGGCTGGGATTTCGATTCCGTATAATCAGTTGGATTTACATTTGCCAGCTGAAACGTCTGTGACGTTCTCGAAGTCTTAATTACATTTTACACGCGGTTGGTTTTGTGCTGTTTTTTACAAATCAGAGAAATCGACCGCTTGATTTTTTCTCCCGAATAACCCTACTTTTGCCTTTCTATTTCTTTCGTAAAATGCCATAATGACTCGCTTTTTCTGTCTATTGAATTTTACTGAATAAAATTGTAAAAAATCAGACAAAAAGTACCGCTTGCAACGGTTAAAAATGCAAATATCGTGATTGATTATGCAGTCAAATGTTGAGTGTAAGACATAAAATAGATCACCTTAGATCATAGGGTTCACGTCAGTTTGTCCTTAGACAGTCGGGAGATTGACAGATTAGCAAAAATACAAACCCGAACCCTATGAATAGCACTAACAAAAATAAAATGAGAAAACACAATGAAAAGAATGTTAATCAATGCAACTCAAAAAGAAGAGTTGCGTGTTGCCCTTGTTGATGGGCAGCGACTGTTCGACTTGGATATTGAAAGTCCAGGACACGAACAAAAGAAAGCGAATATCTACAAAGGTAAAATTACCCGTGTTGAACCTAGTCTTGAAGCGGCATTCGTTGATTACGGTGCAGAGCGTCACGGTTTCCTTCCGTTAAAAGAGATTTCTCGTGAATACTTCCCTGAAGGCTATGTGTTCCAAGGGCGCCCAAACATTAAAGATATTATTCAAGAAGGGGCGGAAGTTATTGTTCAAGTCAGCAAGGAAGAGCGTGGTAATAAAGGGGCGGCTTTGACGACCTTTATCTCTTTGGCGGGTAGCTATCTTGTTTTAATGCCAAATAATCCCCGAGCCGGCGGTATTTCTCGTCGTATTGAAGGGGACGAACGTTTAGAGCTGAAAGAAGCGTTAGATTGCTTAGATGTGCCTGAAGATGTCGGTTTAATTGTGCGTACTGCTGGGGTGGGTAAATCCCCTGAAGAGTTGCAATGGGACTTAAAAGTCTTGTTACATCATTGGGAAGCAATCAAAAAAGCGGCAGAGTCTCGCCCAGCACCCTTCTTAATTCATCAGGAAAGTGATGTGATTGTGCGTGCGATCCGTGATTATCTTCGCCGTGATATTGGTGAGATTTTGATCGACAACCGCAAGGTATTTGAGAAAGCGAAAAATCATATCCGTCTTGTCCGTCCTGATTTTATCAACCGTGTTCGCCTATATGAAGGTGAAGTACCGTTGTTCAGTCACTATCAAATCGAGTCGCAAATTGAATCAGCATTCCAACGTGAAGTGCGTTTGCCATCAGGCGGTTCTATTGTAATTGATGTAACTGAAGCATTGACGGCTATCGACATCAACTCGTCCCGTGCAACTCGTGGTGGCGATATTGAAGAAACCGCATTAAATACCAACTTGGAGGCGGCAGACGAAATTGCTCGTCAGTTACGTTTACGTGACTTGGGCGGTTTAATCGTGATCGACTTTATTGATATGACCCCAGTTCGTCATCAGCGTGAAGTGGAAAACCGTATCCGTGAAGCAACACGTCAAGACCGTGCAAGAATCCAGTTTGGACGTATTTCTCGTTTCGGCTTGCTCGAAATGAGCCGTCAGCGTTTAAGTCCGTCGTTAAGCGAAGCGTCGTCACACGTTTGTCCACGCTGTCAAGGTACTGGAAAAATTCGTGATAACGAGTCGATTGCACTCTCCATTTTGCGTCTGTTAGAAGAAGAAGCGATTAAAGAAAACTCAGTACAGGTTCACGCTATCGTGCCTGTAGAAATTGCTTCGTACCTATTAAATGAAAAACGTAAGGCGATTAGTGACATTGAAAAACGTCACGATGTTCAAGTGATTGTGGTACCAACCGAAAGTATGGAAACCCCACACTTTAGTGTGTATCGCCTGCGTGAGAACGAGATCGTTCCAACCTTAAGCTACGATTTAGCGAAACGCTACCAAGAACAAGATGAAGAAAATCACGTTCATCATCACCATTCAGAAGAAGCGTTGGTCAGCCGTAATGAGCCAGTGATTACCGTTGAATCAGTATTACAAAGCTCAGAGTTAAATCTACAGCCTGCACCAACGCCAGTCGAGCCTGCAAAACCTTCGTTAATCAGTCGAATCATTGCGAAAATCAAAGCAATGTTTGCAAGCGAAGAGAAAGAACCTGAGAAGAAACAAGGTAAAGGCAAAACCCGCAATCAGCGTGAACGTCGCCAACAACGCCGTGAACGCCCGAATCGCAATGAACGCCAAGAACGTAAGGCAACGACGGTAGAGGCGACAAAAGATGTTGTAGCTGCTCAAGCTGAGCCGAAAAAACGCCGTGAGATTGTTGAAGAAGTCGTGCAACAACCTGCAGAGCAACGCCAAGTCGTACAGCGTGAAACTAAAGTAGCGGAACGCCGCCAACGTCGTGATTTACGCAAAAAAGTGCGTGTTGATTCTACTGATAATCCATCAGAAGTGACCGCGTCTTTAGTAGCATCAGAAGATGTTAGTGCAAACTCATTCGCAAGCGAGGCTGTTATTACACCAGTTACTGAAAATGTAATTGAAAACACAGATATGATTGAAGAACGTGGCGAATCACGAGAGTCTCGCCAACGTCGCTTACCTCGTCATTTACGTGTAGGCAATCAACGTCGCCGTGAGCGAAAAGAAGTCAAAGCTGCAATGCCATTAACATCTGCGGTCGCATCACCTGAGCTTGCAAGCGGTAAGATTTGGGTGAAATTTAGCGAAACGCCAAAAGTAGCAACAGAAGAAAAACCACGTTTCTTGTCCGTTGATGAAATCCTACAACAACAAGAGCAACCTGTTGTTGAACAAGAGGAATCAGCACAAGCGGTTAATGTTGAAAATAAAGAATCTACTGTTCCTTTCGGTTATTTTGTTAAACAAGAAGCTGACCGCGATTTAGTGAAAGACAACCATAAACGCCGTCCTAAAGCAGAAAATGCCATTGACGAAGTGGATGAAAAAGCCGTTGCATTGTCCGCAAAACCTTTTGGACTCGTTGTATCACAATCAACAGATCGTGATTTGGTTAAAGAGAATCATGAACGCAAAAAATCTGCTCATGTAACAACAAAAATGTCTGAAGAGAGTGAAACAGAAATCCAAGTAGAACAACCTACTGAGGTATATCAAAGCCAGTATCAGTTTGTTGGAAAATTAGGGACTTTTTCTCGCGTACAACACACTCAATCAACAATGACTGTAGCGAGCGCACCAGTAGAAGAGATTGAAATCATTCAAGTCAAAGAGTGGCAAAACTCTAAATATTATTTCTATGGTAAAGGCTTTGGTGGACATAGTAGCGCAGTAAGCCATGTTTACTCTGCTCCTCGTGTTGCTAAAACAACTGCTTAACAAATAAGCAAATAGAAAAATACCAGGAACTAAACTTTTAGTTTAGACTCTAAAAAGACGCTCAATGTAGAGCGTCTTTTTATTCTTACTTTTATAGGAAAGTTTACATGAAAAAATCATTATTAACGGCTTTAGTATTAGGTGTAGCAACAATTTCTTTAGCTGCTTGTGATCAAGCAAAAGAAAAAGCAGCAGAAGTTAAAGAATCTGCACAAGCAACAGCAACTGAAGTGAAAGATACTGTCGCAGCAAAAACAGAAGAAGCAAAAGATGCTGTATCAAAAGCAGCGACAGAAACAAAAGAAGCAGTTGTAGCTAAAGCTGAGGAAGCTAAACAAGCAGTAACAAACGCTGTTACTGAAGCTAAAGATGCAGCAGCAACCAAAGTTGAACAAGCTAAACAAGCGGTAGCGAATACTGTAGCTGAAGCAAAAGATGCAGCAACAGCTAAAGTTGAAGAAGCTAAACAAACAGTAACGAATACTGTAACAGAAGCAAAAGATGCAGCAACAGCTAAAGTTGAAGAAGCTAAACAAGCAGTAACAAATACTGCAACAGAAGCAAAAGATGCAGCAACAGCTAAAGTTGAAGAAGCTAAACAAGCAGTAACAAATACTGCAACAGAAGCAAAAGATGCAGCAACAGCTAAAGTTGAAGAAGCTAAACAAGTAGTAACGAATACTGCAGCAGAAGCAAAAGATGCAGCAACAACTAAAGTTGAAGAAGTTAAAAAAGCTGTAGAAACAAAAGTTGAAGAAGTGAAATCTGCAGTAGAAACTAAGTAATCTCTTTTAGTATAATAAATAGGCACAGTATATTCTGTGCTTTTTTTATATCAAGAACAGCATGGAGGAAATCTCATGAAAAAATCTCTATTATCCCTTTTAGTTTTAGGCTCAGTCTTTACCCTTAATGCTTGTGATAATGGTAAAGCAAAACTTGAAGCAGATTTAAAAGCATCTCAAGCTCAATTAGCTGAAGTGCAAAAACAAGCGGATGAAAAAGTTGCTTTAGCTGAGAAACAAGCGCAAGAAAAAATTGCAACAGCACTGAAATCCGCAGATGAAAAAGTAGCAGAAGCACAGAAACAGGCAGATGCTAAGATTGCTGAAATTCAAAAAAATGCAGAAAGTAAAATTGCAGAAGCTGAAGCTAAAGTAACTGAAATGAAAAATTCAGTAGAAGGTCGTATTGCTGAAGCTACAAAAGTTTATGAAGAAAAATGGAATTCTGTTAAAGAAAGCCTAGGATCTTCAATGACTGAAGCCAAAGCAGCTATCGCAGAAAAGATGGATAGCTTTGGAAAAGTCGTTCAAGGTGTCGCAACAGATTTAAAAGCAGATAGTAAAAACGCATTAAAATCAGTGGAAGAAAAAGTCACTGAAAAAGTGAAAGAAGTTAAAGACTCTATTACTGAGAATAAAGCGCCAACTAGCGACACTAAACAAGATAAAACTTCTGAAACGATTGAAACGATAAAACAAGCAGTTACCGAAAAAGTTGAGTCGGTAAAAGAAGCTGTGACAGAAATCAAAGAGGCTGAAAAAGCACCTGAAACAAAATAATATTTTACATACTTATAAATGCCAATATTGATATATTGGCATTTTTTATATTCAAAATTTTATTAGAAACTCTTTATAAAATTGCAAAACTAAACCGTTTTAGCTACTATGCACAAGATTATTTTTAGACTTTGAAAGGTTGATTTATGAGCAAAATTTGGGTGTTAGGTGATGCCGTTGTCGATTTAATTCCGGATGGCGACAATCATTATTTACGTTGTGCCGGTGGTGCGCCTGCGAATGTTGCAGTCGGAGTTTCTCGTTTAGGAGTTGAGACCGGATTTATCGGGCGTGTGGGCAATGACCCACTGGGTAAGTTTATGCAACAAACCTTGCAAGCAGAAAAGGTTTCAACCGAACAGATGATACTTGATCCACAACAGCGTACTTCGACAGTAATTGTTGGGTTGGATCAAGGTGAGCGTAGTTTTACCTTTATGGTAAATCCAAGTGCGGATCAGTTCTTAGAGGTCAATGATCTGCCAAATTTCCAACAAGGTGAATGGTTACACTGCTGTTCGATTGCATTGATCAATGATCCTTCACGTTCTACTACGATTGAAGCTATTCGTCGTGTCAAACAAGCGGGCGGATTTGTGTCGTTTGATCCAAATTTGCGTGAATCACTTTGGTCAAGCCTTGATGAAATGAAAAAAGTGGTGAATAGTGTCGTGGCAATGGCGGACGTGTTGAAATTCTCTGAAGAAGAATTGACCTTATTGACTAATACGACAAATCTTGAGGATGCAACGAAAGCGGTTACTTCACTTTATCCAGAGAAGCTGATTATTATCACTTTAGGTAAAGATGGAGCGATTTATCACTTAAACGGTAAGAGCCAAGTTGTTGCCGGTAAAGCTTTAAAACCGGTAGATACCACTGGGGCTGGCGATGCCTTTGTGAGCGGTTTGTTAGCTGGTTTATCGCAAGTGTCAAACTGGAAAGAGAGTGATGCGGTATTAGTTGAAGTGATCCGCAAGGCGAATGCGTCTGGTGCTTTAGCAACAACGGCAAAAGGGGCTATGTCTGCTCTGCCAAATAAGGCTGAGTTAGAGGCGTTTTTAAAAGAATAATATATATCTGAGAGAGCAACAAGCGGTTAGATTTCTCTAAATATTTGCAAGCCCTCTCCCTCCGAAAATCCTACGGATTTTCTCCCCCCTCTCTCGCCTACTGGAGAGGGAACTAAACCTCACAGGAGGAAAATACTATGCACATTTCCAATCAAGGTAAATACAAAAGCCTGCACGCTCAAGAAGTGGGTGAACTCGATGCAGTTCGTCAAGCGGTTGAACAGGATCAGGATTTCCGCCCAACCTACCATCTCGCACCGCCAACGGGATTGCTCAACGATCCAAATGGCTTAATTTTTGACGGTGAAAAATATCATATTTTTTATCAATGGTTTCCTTACGATGCGTTGCACGGAATGAAACATTGGAAACATCTGATGACAAAGGATTTCCAAACATTTACTGAAGCTGATCTGCTTATTCCTGATGAGATGTTTGAATCCCACGGCTGTTATTCGGGTGGGGCGATTTTATGGCAAGATAAGATTGTTGCGTTCTATACGGGCAATACGCGTCGAGCGAGCGATAATCAGCGTGTGCCACATCAAAATATCGCTATTTTTGATAAATCGGGCAAATTGCTTGAGAAGCGTTGTATTATCGACCAAGCCCCCCAAGGCTATACGGAGCACGTTCGTGATCCAAAACCTTTTGTTACCGCAGAGGGAAAAATCCGTTTTGTATTAGGTGCTCAACGTGAAAACCTAACAGGCACGGGCTTGCTCTATGAAATGGATAACCTAGAAGCTACCCCACGCTTACTCTCTGAAATTGCGATTAATGATTTTGATAACAGCAACGTATTTATGTGGGAATGCCCCGATTTGTTCAAATTGGCGGATAAAGATCTGTTCGTCTGGTCGCCACAGGGTAAATTGCGTGAAGCGACACGTTTCCAAAATAATTACCACGCCACCTATGCGTTAGGTCAATTAACGGGTGCAACGCTGACAGCAGAACATATTGAAGAGCTAGATTATGGCTTTGATTTTTATGCACCGCAGACAGTACAGAACGCAGAAGGAATTTTATATGGTTGGGTTGGCTTGCCAGATTTGACTTATCCAACGGATAAGTATAAATGGCACTCTATGCTGACAATGCCTCGCCAGCTTTCCGTTAAACAGGGTAAAATTTTCCAACAGCCAGTCAAAGAGATTTACGCACAATTGCAGAATAAAGTGTCGTTGAGTGTGAACGGGATTACGGAAGTAGAAAACCTAGATACCGCATATTTGCAATTTAATGTGGAAAATCAACCGCTTGTAATCCGTTTCTTTGATAACGAGCAGGGGCAAAATCTGACTTTCCGTTATGAAAATGGGCGAGTTACCTTAGATCGTTCAGCGACAGAGCAAACGGATCTAATGAAGCAATTTGGTGAACAACGCCATTGTGAAGTCGAAAAATTGGAAAATGTAGAGATCTTCTTTGACCGTTCTGTGGTAGAGATTTTCCTCAATGATGGTGAAAAAGCGATGACTTCTCGTTTCTTTATTGAAGGACGAGTAAATTGTTTAGAAACATCAAGAAATATTGAAATTCAGGTTGCAACTGTCGCTAAAATTTGCGAAAAATAGCATCTATTGATTTGGGGGTATACCACAAATAATAAACATCCCCCATTTTATTTTAAAAGGAGAAAATATGGATATTAAAACTCAAGGGAAGCGATTAACGCTAAATGACATTGCAACACTTGCTGGCGTTTCTAAAACAACGGCCAGCATGGTATTAAATGGACAATCAGAACAATTTAGAATTAAGCCAGAAACACGCGAGAAAGTAGAGCATATTGCAAAACAATATGGTTACCGAGCCAATGTCCATGCAAAAGCACTCAAAATGCGTAGAACCAATGTTATTGGGCTTGTCATTCCTGATTTGACAAACTATGGTTTCGCCTCTACCGCAAAGACTTTAGAGAAACTGTGTAGAGAGAATGGTTTACAGTTAGTGATTGCTTGCTCTGATGACAATCCTCAGCAAGAAAAACAAGCTATCGACCGTTTGCTTGACCGCCAAATTGATCTGTTAATTACCGCGCCAACTCACCAAGACCCTAAATATTATAAATCCGTCCTTAAACATACCTTAGTATTACAACTCGATCGCTATGTTCCAAACCTTGATCTTGGCTATGTGATTAGTGCTGATACCGATAAAATTGCAGAGTTAGTCGCATTAACCGTTCAACGCTATCAACTTAAAGAATATTTTTATTTCGGTGGGCAGCTTTCGCTCTCCCCAAGTCAATCGCGCTTAAATGGATTCCGACAAGGGCTAAAACAAGCTAATCTTGCAGAAAAAAATGATTGGGTTCGACATAAAGATTTCCAATCAGAATCTGGCTACCAATTAATGGAAGATCTTGTTAAACATTTAGGTCGTTTGCCCGAAGCCGTTTTTACTGCTTCTTATACAATATTAGAAGGTGTGTTACGTTATCTTACTGAACATGATCAAATGGATAAATTACTTGAGAAAAAATTACACTTAGCGACGTTTGATGATCATAATTTATTAAACGCGTTGCCTTTTCATATTCACTCTATCAAACAAAACCATGAGCAAATAGCCCAACAAACTTTTTCATTAATCAGAAGAAAGCTACAAGGAAAATTGCCCGAGAATATAAAAGTTGAATGCCAAATCCGTTGGAGAGATTAACAACTTTTATTTAAAAAAATTCTTGTGCTAAATAGCCATCTCACAAAACAGATAAACCTCTAAAAACTCAATTAATTTAGATTAAAGAACTATTAAACACACATGCAAGTAGTTTTTTAATCTACCAAAAACACCAATTACCCACCTCATACAACATTTCCAGCCTTTACTTTTTAGTATTTCTTAGGCATATTGCAAAACCTACGAGTATTGCTCGTTTTAAATTTTTGTTTAATTACATTTTTTTGAGGTATTTACCGTGTCTAGTGTGAAATCTAATGCCCCTAGAGAAACCTTCTCTGGTCGTAGTGCATTTATTATGGCAGCCATCGGTTCTGCTGTTGGATTAGGAAATATTTGGCGTTTTCCTTATGTTACTTATGAAAATGGTGGTGGTGCGTTCATCATCCCTTATATCATTGCGCTTTTAACCGCTGGTATTCCATTACTCTTCTTAGATTATGCCATTGGTCACCGTCACCGTGGTGGTGCGCCACTCTCTTATCGTCGTTTCAATCGTAACTTTGAAACATTCGGCTGGTGGCAAGTATTAGTTAATGTCATTATCGGAATTTATTATGCCGTTGTTCTTGGTTGGGCTGCAAGTTACACTTTCTTCTCCATTAATGGCGCTTGGGGTGATAAACCGATCGACTTCTTTATTGGCGAATTCCTAAAAATGGGCGATATCAATCAAGGTATCAGTTTTGAATTTGTTGGTATGGTAACGGGTCCATTAATTGCTGTATGGCTAATTGCTTTAGGTATTTTAGCTCTAGGTATTCAAAAGGGGATTGCAAAATCATCTGGGATTTTAATGCCACTATTAGTGGTGATGTTTGTGGTACTTGTGGTTTACTCCCTATTCTTACCAGGTGCTGCAAAAGGCTTAGATGCATTATTTACACCAAACTGGTCTAAACTATCTGATCCAAGTGTGTGGATTGCCGCTTATGGACAAATCTTTTTCTCACTCTCTATCTGTTTCGGGATTATGATCACTTATGCATCATACTTGAAGAAAGATTCTGACTTAACGGGTAGTGGTTTAGTTGTAGGCTTTGCAAACAGTAGTTTCGAAGTGTTAGCAGGTATCGGCGTATTCGCAGCTCTTGGCTTTATGGCGACTGCTGCAGGTCAAGAGGTAAGTGAAGTCGCGAAAGGTGGTATTGGTCTTGCGTTCTTTGCATTCCCAACCATCATTAACCAAGCACCATTTGGTGAACTTGTCGGTGTACTTTTCTTCGGCTCATTAACTTTTGCAGCATTAACATCCTTTATCTCCGTTATTGAAGTCATTATTTCTGCTGTTCAAGATAAATTACGTGTCAGCCGTTCAAAAGTGACCTTTATTGTTGGTATTCCAATGATGTTCGTCTCTGTCGTTTTATTTGGAACCACAACTGGCTTACCAATGTTGGATGTACTTGATAAATTTGTGAACTATTTTGGTATCGTCGCTGTTGCATTTGTGTCTCTCGTTGTTATTGTGACAGATGAAAAATTAAGTACCTTAGGCAATCACTTAAATGAAACTTCTTCATTCAAAGTCGGCTTCCTATGGCGTTTATGTATCGTTCTCACCACAGGCGTACTTGCATTCATGTTATTTAGTGAAGGCGCTAAAGTACTATCTGAAGGTTATGAGGGCTATCCAAGCTGGTTTGTAAATACATTTGGCTGGGGTATGTCGATCAGTTTAATGGTTGTTGCGTTCTTCCTTTCTCGTTTGAAATGGAAAGACGAAACTTTAGCTGAACATAAAGGAGAATAAAGATGAGCTCTATTGCAATTACAATGATGTGTGTCGCTCTTGTCATTATTTGGGGTGGATTAGTTTACGCAATTAAACGTCTCCCGAAAGAAGAGAAATAATTGTAAAAAATACGAAAAAAGTGACCGCTTGTAATAATTATATCAACGGTTAGTTTTGATGTAATACAAAATAGTTATTAGAATGGCTTAAAGCTTTATTATACAAAGCTTTAAGCCTTATTCTTATCTACACACTGTATTATTCGAGTAAGAAAAGTTGAACATAAACAGTAGCAATAGATTTATCAGCAATGTCAATTCAATACCAATCTCGTATTAAATCAGCACCCCACAACAATGTTTAAATTTCTTTCCTGAACCACAAATACAAGGTTGTTTCATTGTTGGCAATGGAACTGTCGGATCAACAAAATACCAACGCCCATCAATTTTGACAAAAAGTGATAGCTCGTGGTGAGCTTGCGCTCCTTCTGGCGTGTTGAAATAAGCTTTAAATTCAACCGTGCTATGAATTTTACTGATATTGGGTTTATGAGCCACAATGTCTAACCCAGCCCAGTGTGTACTTTCGCCCCAGTTTTTCATTGCCATTTGATCAAGTAACTTCTGCTGGCTAGGGACGGTCGTTTGCTCAATATAATCAATGTTGACTTGCGTATAAGCCGAATAGCGTGAGCGCATAAGCTGTTCAGCAGTTGCAGGTAACTGCTCACCTAGATGAAAAGGCTGGCAGCATTGATGATAAGGTTGATTTGATTGGCAAGGGCAAAGTGATGACATAGTTTGATTTGTAAAAAATTAAAGAAAAGTGACCGCTTGTTTCTATTAAAAGGGCGAACACATTGGTTCGCCCCTATATCAGATTAATTTACTGAGTTTATTTTTTTACACGAGTGTGTAAGCCTTTTTTCTCTAAGTTACGATAAATCAACCATTGTTGTGCAATCGTAATTAAGTTTGATGTTAACCAGTAAAGCACTAAGCCAGATGGGAACCATAAGAAGAATACGGTGAAGATAACTGGCATAAAGTTCATCACTTTTTGTTGCATTGGGTCTGCGATTGGTGTTGGTGACATTTTTTGCAACAAGTACATTGAACCACCCATTAATAATGGAAGAATGTAGTATGGGTCTTGTGCCGATAAGTCTTGAATCCAGCCAAAGAAAGGTGCGTGGCGTAATTCAACGGCTTCCATAAAGGTCCAATACAATGCGATGAAAATTGGCATTTGAAGAAGAATTGGTAAGCAACCGCCCATTGGGTTCACTTTTTCTTCTTTATACAGTTTCATCATCTCTTGGCTCATACGCTGACGGTCGTCGCCGAAACGTTCACGCATTTCTTGAATACGTGGCTGTAACATACGCATTTTTGCCATTGAGGTATATTGAGCTTTGGTTAATGGGTAAAGAATCGTTTTTACCACAATGGTGACACCGATAATTGCTAAGCCCCAGTTCGTTACGATACTTTGAATAAAGGTAAGTAACCAGAAAAGTGGTTTTGCAATAAACCATGCCCAACCGTAATCGACGGTTAAATCAAAGTTATTTGCTGCTTGCGCCATTGCTGCTTGATCTTTTGGACCTGTCCATAAATGGCTGGTAATTGTCGCTTCGCTATTTGGTGCAACTTGTGTCACTGGACCACGATAGCCGATAGTGCCTACACCGTTTGCAGTACGAGTATAAAGGTTATTTTCCGCATCTTGATTTGGAATCCAAGCCGATACGAAGTAGTGTTGTAAAATAGCTGCCCAGCCTGCTTTGGTATCAACAGAAAGGTTAGCTTTTGCCATTTCTTCAAAACTGTATTTTTTATAGTTCACTTCAGATGAAGAATAAGCACCACCCGTGTAAGTTGGCATCGCTAAGTTGCCTGAGCTTTCCACTAAAGAGTGTTTAAGTTGTCCGTAAGGTTGAACTTCTACGGTTTCTGCTGAGCTATTTTTGATGGTGTAGTTTACTGCAACATCGTAGCTACCGCGTTTTAGCGTAAAGGTTTTGGTATAAGTGACGCCATCTTTTTCAAATGTTAATGGCACGGCAATTTCGTTTTGACCTTCTGCTAAAGCAAATTTGTCGGCGGTTGTTTGGTATTGTGCACGACCTGCATTGGTATCAATACCGTTTTTACCCACTAAGCCACTTTGTGCAACATAAAGGACTTTGTCGTTGCTTTGTAATAACGCAAACGGCGTATTTGAGTTTAACTCTGCGTTGTATTTTAACAAGTCAGAATCAACAACATCACCGCCTAATGTATCTACGGTTAAACGTAATACATCGGTTTCAATCGTGATGGTTTTACCTTTAGTTGATTGATCATTGATCGATGCAGCATTGGTTGAAGATGGGACATCGCCCGATTGATTTGCAACTTGTTGCGTTTGTGCTTGAGCCATCGCTTGTTTTTGCGCTTGGATTTCAGGATTGTAATCCTGTTGCCATTGCGTAAAAATCAAGAACGAAACAAGCAACAAACCCATAATCAGTAAACTACGGTTTGAATTCATTTTTAGTTCTCTAAGTTAAAGTGGAGTGAGAAAATCTCACTATGAAAAGCGTGCATTTTAATATAGGTTATTCAACTCTCCAATGCCTTTTACAAGATAGTCATTGGATTTTCATGAATTTTATAAAAAAGTATAGCAATCATTTAGGGAATTAGAACAATTTGGTTGCAAAATAGTCAATTTTTATTGCGGAGAAAATGAACGCTGAAGTGAAATAGTGTGAACTATCACGCATTTTGAAGATTTACTTCCTTTTCTTATAAAGAAATTCGACAAAATTCGTGTTTTCATCAGTGAAAACTCGTATAATCGACACACTTTCCATTTATTTATTTTTTAAGAGGGTACACACAATGGGTGGTATTAGCATTTGGCAATTAGCCATTATCGTTTTACTTGTCGTTTTATTATTCGGAACAAAGAAATTGCGTAATCTAGGTTCAGACTTAGGTGAATCAGTGAAAGGCTTTAAAAAAGCAATGAATGATGATAAAGCGAAAGATGCTGAATTTGAAAAAGTTGAGCAAAAACAAGCTGAATCAGCTGAACAAAAAGCAAAAGACAAAGAGCAGGCATAATCCGTGTTTGATATTGGTTTTTCTGAATTAGTGTTGGTGTTTGTTGTGGGCCTAGTCGTACTCGGCCCCAAACGCCTGCCGATTGCCATCCGTACGGTAATGGGATGGGTTCGCACTATTCGTGGGTTAGCAGCAAATGTTCAAAATGAGCTTTCTCAAGAGCTAAAACTGCAAGAGTTGCAAGAGAGCATTAAGAAAGCAGAAGAATTGAATTTAAGTAAGCTATCCCCTGAATTGAGCAAAACCGTAGAAGAACTCAAACAATCTGCACAACAAATGCAAGCGAACTTGGACTCGGCAAAAGGGCAAATTGAGAGCCTAACCCAAGAACAAGTGAATGAAATTCAAACTAAAATCGAGCAAGAGAGCCAACAACTTTCAGCAAATGCACAAACTCAGCAAGATTTGCAAAAAACGGGGCAAAACGCACCGCTTGATGAGCAACCACTCTCAGCGGAAAAAATTGCAGAACTTGCAGAAGCAGATGAAGATAAATTGATGGCATATTATCCACCAGATGATGATCTTGCGACGGTTGAGCCGAAAACGAAACAGGATAAACAGAATGTCAGTTGAAGAATCTCAACCCTTGATCAGCCATTTAATTGAATTACGTAACCGCTTATTGAAAGCGGTTATTTGTATCTTAGTGGTGTTTTGCGCCCTTGTTTATTGGGCAAATGATATCTATACGTTACTTTCAAATCCGCTGACGGAGAGATTACCAGAAGGGGCAACGATGATTGCCACGAATGTTGTCACACCGTTTTTTACACCGATTAAATTAACAGCGATTGTGGCGGTATTCCTTTCTGTGCCTTACATTTTATATCAAGTTTGGGCATTTGTTGCGCCTGCTTTGTATAAACATGAAAAACGCTTGGTTTATCCGTTGCTGATTTCAAGTTCTCTTCTGTTTTATGTGGGCGTTGCCTTTGCTTATTATGTTGTATTTCCTTTGATTTTTGGATTTCTTACAACAACAGCACCAGAAGGTGTTGTGATGGCAACAGACATCAATAGCTATTTAGATTTTATTCTTACGATCTTCTTAGCTTTTGGGGTTTGTTTTGAAGTGCCAGTAGCGATTATTCTTCTCTGTTGGTCAGGTGTTACGACCCCTGAAAGTTTAAAAGAGAAGCGTCCTTATATCATTGTGGGCGCATTTGTGATTGGAATGTTGCTTACTCCACCAGATATGTTCTCACAGACCTTACTCGCAGTACCAATGTGTTTACTGTTTGAAGTTGGCGTGATTGTTTCCCGCTTTTATCAACCTAAAGATGATGATGCAGAACAAGCAACATCGGAATAATCTAAAAGGTGGGCTAATGCTCACCTTATTTCATTTTGATACCGTAACAAGCGGTCACATTTCTCAGATTTTTTGCAAATAGGATTTTATATGACTCAATATCTTTCAACTTCATTTCCAGCTCACCGTCCTCGCCGTTTACGCAAGCACGATTTTAGCCGCCGTCTAGTTGCTGAAAATACCTTAACTGCGAGTGATTTAATTTACCCTGTATTTATTATTGAAGGTGAAAATCAACGTGTAAAAGTGCCTTCTATGCCTGGTGTTGAACGTTTAACTTTAGATCAATTACTGATTGAAGCGGAATTATTAGTCAAATATGGTGTGCCAGCTATCGCGCTTTTCCCTGTGGTTGGCGATGCAAAAAAATCACTGATGGCAGAAGAAGCTTATAATCCTGACGGTTTGGCACAACGTGCAGTAAGAGCGTTAAAGCAAGCCTTTGGAGAGAAATTGGGCGTGATTACAGATGTGGCGCTTGACCCATTTACGACTCACGGACAAGACGGCATTATTGATGAAGACGGTTATGTGGTAAACGACATTACGACTGAAGTCCTAGTGAAGCAAGCACTGTCTCACGCACAAGCAGGCGCAGATATTGTCGCACCAAGTGATATGATGGACGGCCGTATTGGTGCAATCCGTCAAGCGCTTGAGGCTCACGGTTTTATCAATACTCAAATTATGGCGTATTCTGCGAAATATGCGTCAAACTATTATGGGCCTTTCCGTGATGCGGTCGGCTCTGCGGGTAACTTAAAAGGTGGTAACAAGAAAACCTATCAGCTTGATCCTGCAAATGGAAATGAAGGGCTGCACGAAGTCGCTCTTGATATTCAAGAAGGGGCTGATATGGTAATGGTCAAGCCTGGTATGCCTTATTTGGATTTAGTTTACCGTGTAAAAGAGACGTTTGGTGTGCCGACTTTTGCTTATCAAGTATCAGGGGAATATGCGATGCATATGGCCGCGATTCAAAATGGTTGGTTAAAAGAAAAAGAGTGTATTATGGAATCACTGCTTTGTTTTAAACGTGCGGGGGCTGATGGGATTTTGACCTATTTTGCGAAGCAAGTGGCTGAGTGGTTATATCAAGAAAAACATTAATCATCATAAAGTTAAATGCCCAAGGCTTATCACCTTGGGCATTTATTTTATTCTACGGTCACTGACTTCGCCAAGTTACGAGGCTGATCCACATCTGTTCCCTTAATTAAGGCAACGTGATAAGAAAGTAGTTGTAACGGTACTGCATAGAAAATTGGTGCTGTAACGTGATCTACTTTCGGGAAGGTTAATACTGTATAACCTTCTTGGCTACTAAATCCTGCTTCGCTATCAGCAAAGACATACATTTGACCGCCACGGGCACGCACTTCTTCAATATTTGATTTCACTTTCTCAAGTAAATCATTTTCCGGAGCAACTACAATAACCGGCATATCCGCATCAATTAACGCTAAAGGACCGTGTTTTAACTCACCTGCCGCATAGGCTTCTGCGTGAATATAAGAAATCTCTTTTAATTTCAATGCAGATTCCATTGCGATAGGATAGAACTCACCACGTCCTAAGAAGAGTGTATGATGTTTCTCCGCAAAGTCTTCTGATAATTTCTCAATCTCTTTATCAAACACTAATGCACTTTCAATTTGTGCAGGTAAGCGTTGTAAAGATTTCACAATTTCCGTTTCTTGTTCAGCAGAAACATTGCCTTTTAAGCGTCCTAATGCTGCCGTTAAAAGTAGTAAACAGGTTAATTGTGTTGTAAATGCTTTAGTTGAAGCAACGCCCACTTCCACACCTGCACGGGTCATAAAGGCAAAGTCAGATTCGCGCACAAGGGAAGAACTTGCCACGTTACAAATGGTCATTGCTGCCATAAAGCCAGATTCTTTGGCTAAACGTAATGCCGCTAAAGTATCTGCCGTTTCACCCGATTGAGAAATAGTAACAAGTAAACTATTCGGGCGAGTCACAAATTTACGGTAACGGAATTCAGAAGCGATTTCGACATCACAAGCCACGCCAGCAATAGATTCAAACCAGTAACGAGCCACCATGCCCGCATTGTAAGATGTACCACAAGCAACGATTTGAATGTGTTCAACTTTCTTTAAGATCTCTTCGGCATTGTTGCTGATCGCTTCAATGTTTACTTTACCGTTCGCAATACGTCCTTCTAAGGTATTCATAATTGCTACTGGCTGTTCAAAAATCTCTTTTTGCATATAGTGGCGATATTGACCTTTATCCGCCGCATCGGATTCAAAGTTACCTTCGTGAACTTCACGCTCTACTTTTTCACCTTCACGGTTATAAATATCGACAGTACGACGAGTGATTTCTGCTACATCACCTTCTTCAAGGTAGATAAAACGGCGAGTTACACTTAATAATGCAAGCGGGTCGGAAGCAAGGAAATTTTCCCCAACACCTAAACCGATCACTAGTGGGCTACCTGAACGAGCAACGACTAAATGCTCTGGCTCATCTTGGTTCATGACCACTGTTCCGTAAGCTCCACGAAGCTGTTTGACTGCTTTTCTTACTGCATCAAGCAAGTTTGGTGTTGTACGAAATTCCCATTCTACTAAATGTGCAATCACTTCAGTATCCGTTTGAGATTGGAACACATAACCACGTTGTTGTAGTTCAGTACGAAGTTCTTCGTAGTTCTCAATAATACCGTTATGAACGACGGCGATTTTGCCTGAACGGTGTGGGTGTGCATTAACTTCTGATGGCTCACCATGTGTTGCCCAACGAGTATGCGCAATCCCTGTTCCACCTAAAAGCGGGTTTGCTTCAAGTGCTTCATCTAAGAATTTCACTTTACCCACACGGCGAACGATTTGTAAATTATGATCATTCCCTAAAACTGCTACACCAGCCGAGTCATAACCACGGTATTCTAAACGGTGTAAACCATCGACTAAGATTTCTGCGACATCACGTTGTGCTACTGCACCTACAATTCCACACATAAATTTGCATTCCTATATTTAAGTTTGATTGGATAGCTTAGCTATCGGATAAGCTCAAATCTCACCTTACAAGCGGTCAGATTTCATTAACTTTTTGCAATAATCACTTCAACCCCGAGTGATTCAATCTGCATTTTTACGTCAGGATCAAGTTGATCATCCGTAATTAATTTATCAATTTGTTGCCATTTCAATTCAAGGTTAGGCATTTTGCGTCCGATTTTTTGAGATTCAATCAGCACAACCACTTCCCTTGAGACTTCTGCCATCACCTGACTTAAACCCACCAATTCATTAAAAGTGGTTGTGCCACGCGCAAGATCTAAGCCGTCTGCGCCGATAAAGAGCTGGTCGAAATCATAGGAACGTAGCACATTTTCTGCAACCTTTCCTTGAAAGGATTCTGAACGAGCGTCCCAAGTTCCACCTGTCATTAATACCGTTGGCTCACATTCTAATGTCGTTAATTCACTTGCTAAGGCAAGGGAGTTGGTCATAACAACTAAGCCTGAATGATGTAACGCTTTGACTAAAGCCCCTGTTGTGCTACCGCTATCAATGATAATTCGATTATGTTCTCGAATTTGATTGGCAGCGCTATGGGCAATGGCTAACTTTTGTTTCGAAAGATTTTCTTGTGAATCATCAATTAATTCTGAAGGCAACTTAATTGCTCCACCATAACGACGCAATAAAAAACCGCTCTCTTCTAAGGCGGTCAAATCCTTGCGAATCGTGACTTCTGATGTTTCAAATAATTGTGCTAAAGACTCCACACTGACTTCACCTTGTTCTTGTACGATATTGACAATGATCTGACGGCGTTGCTGGGTGTTTCGTTTTGACACTTTTTACTCCAATTATCTTTCGTTTCGAAAAAAAAACTGGTGCATTATAAGGGAGTCAAATAGGAAAATAAAGTAGTGTTTATGATTTTTTCAGCAGATTAATGGGAAGATTTGTGCTACTATCATCAAAACTAAGTGCTAGATGCATTTTACATTCAGTTTATTATATCGTTATTAGTTTAGAACGAATCACATTTCCCAACCGTTATCTATCTTTCTGAATTTACATTTCAATAATAAAAACAATAAGTTAACAATTTAATTAAGAGAATTATATTATGATCGTTGATCCAAATTACCAAAAAGAACTCGAGAAATATGAGAACCCTGTGCCAAGCAGGGAATTTATTTTACAAACCATTCGTGACTATGACGCTCCGATGAGTAGAGAAGAGTTGCTTGAGGCGTTTCATCTTTATGATGAAGAACGTCAAGAAGCGGTTCGTCGTCGTTTGCGTGCGATGGAAAATGATGGGCAGTTAGTTTTCACTAAGAAAAAACGTTATGCCTTGCCTGAAAAAATGGACTTAATCAAAGGCACGGTGATTGGACACCGTGATGGCTACGGCTTTTTGCAAGTTGAAGGAGATGATGATTGGTTTATCCCGAATAGTCAGATGATCCGTGTGATGCACGGTGATTTTGTGCTGGCTCAACCGAATGGGATTGACCGTCGTGGGCGTAAAGAAGTACGGATTGTGCGTGTGCTTGAAGCACGCAAAAAGCAGATTGTTGGACGTTTTTTCACTGAGAGCGGTATCAATTATGTGGTGCCTGATGATAGTCGTATCAATCAGGATATTTTGATCCCTGAAGAACATCGTCTAGGGGCGAGAATGGGGCAAGTGGTTGTAGTTGAACTTCAGCCACGCAAAGCAGATTTCAAACGCCCTGTTGGTGTGATTACGGAAATTCTAGGGGATAATCTTGCACCAGGTATGGAAATCGAAATCGCTCTGCGTAACCACGATATTCCGCACATTTGGCCAGAAGGTGTGGAAAAACAGGTGCGTCAATTTAGCGAAGAAGTCCCAGAAGAAGCCAAAATCGGTCGGGTTGATCTACGTGGCTTGCCGTTGGTAACAATTGATGGCGAAAGTGCGAGAGATTTTGATGATGCGGTGTTCTGTCAAAAAGAGAGCAACGGCTGGCGTTTGTGGGTGGCGATTGCAGATGTGAGTTACTATGTTCGCCCGAAAACTGCCCTTGATCTTGAAGCACAACAGCGTGGTAATTCGGTCTATTTCCCTAATCGTGTGATCCCGATGTTACCTGAAGTGTTATCAAATGGGTTATGTTCATTAAATCCGCAAGTAGATCGGCTCTGCTTAGTGGCAGAAATGGTGGTGTCTGAAAGCGGTAAGTTACTGGGTTATAAATTCTATGAAGCGGTGATGAACTCGCACGCTCGCTTAACTTATACAAAAGTGTGGAACATATTGGAAGGCGACGAAGCACTTCGTGAGCGTTATTTTTATCTTGTGCCACATTTGGAAGAGTTGCACGCAATGTATAAGGTATTGCTGAATACTCGCCACCAACGTGGTGCGATTGAGTTTGAAACGGTAGAAAATCAATTTATTTTCAATCCACAAGGGCGGATTGAACGCATTGAGCCTGTGATCCGCAATGATGCACATAAAATCATTGAAGAGTGTATGATTTTAGCCAACATTGCTTCTGCTCGTTTTGTGGAAGAAGCAAATGAACCAGCCTTATTCCGTATTCACGCTCAACCGAGTGAAGAGAAGCTCACTAGTTTCCGTACTTTCTTAAAAGAGTGTGGTTTATGCTTAAATGGCGGTTTGCGTCCAACACCAAAAGATTACGCCGAGTTGCTAGAACAGGTCAAAGAACGTCCTGATGCTGAATTAATTCAGACAATGTTACTTCGCTCTCTCAAACAAGCGGTCTATTCCCCTGATAATGAAGGACATTTTGGCTTGGCATTGACGGAATATGCCCATTTCACTTCTCCGATCCGCCGTTATCCTGATTTGTTATTGCATCGTGCCATTAAGTATTTGATTGAAAAGGAAAAAGGCAACAAGCGTCACTATACTGACGGCGGTGGCTATCACTATCAGCTCGACGATATGGATATTTTCGGTGAAAAATGTTCTGCAACGGAACGTCGAGCAGACGAAGCTACACGAGAAGTGGCTGATTGGCTGAAATGTGAATATATGCAAGATCATATCGGCGAAGTGTTTGACGGCGTGATTTCCAGCGTAACGGGCTTTGGTTTGTTTGTTAAACTCAATGAACTGCTGATCGACGGTTTAGTCCACATTTCAACGTTGGATAACGGCTATTACCATTTCGACAGCGACCGCCAGCGTCTTGTCGGCGAAAACGGCGTAATGTACCGCTTGGGCGATCCTGTTAGGGTTAAAGTGATCGGGGTAAATCTTGATGATAAAAAAATTGATTTTGCTTTGGTGACCAGCTTACGCAAAGCTCGTGGTGAAGGCAAAACAGCGAAGAAAAAAGCGAAGGCAGAAAAGCCTGTGTTTAAGGAAGTTAAGACAATCAAGCCAGAAAAGACAAAACGTACGGGAAAGGCAACGGGGACGAAGAAAAAGAAAAAATAATTGCAAAATTTTGATAGAAAGTAACCGCTTGTAAATAACAAAACTAGCTAAGAGTATTTATGTTCTATGCAAAAAATCTGCGGTTATTTCTTTTTAGTCTATTTGGTATAACTTTATTTTAAAGATTGTTTGTATTTAGCTATAAAAAATTGGCACCCTCACCAATAGATTATTAAGTCTAATTAATGAGGGTGCCGATTAAAATAGTTGTTTTTAGAAACTAATTGATGATTTAATTTTAGTTAATGTTGACTCACCAATACCTGAGACTTTTGATAATTCAGAAATATCTTTGATCCCACCATTTTTATTACGATAATCGATAATAGCTTGAGCTTTTGCTTCACCAATACCAGGCAATGTTTGTAAAGTTTTTGCATCTGCAGTATTGATGTTTACTTTACTCATTGTTGATGATTTTACCGTATTTTTTACTGATGTAGCTTTAGTTGTTGCTTCTGTTTTTGCTGTATTTACTGCATTTGTTGCAGAAGTTTTAGCAGTGCTAACTTTAGATGTTACGCTCTCTTTTGACGAATTTACTACATTAGTTGCTGTGGTTTTAGTTGTAGTCACTTTTTCTGTGACAGCGTTCTTCAACGAAGAAGAAGCATCTGTTGCTGTTGATTTAGCAGAAGTTTTAGCAGATGTTACCACTTGTGTTGCACTTTCTTTCATTGTCGCTAATGGATTGGCGGTTTCTGCAAATGACATTGACGAGATTGCCATGGTAATTCCGAGTGTAAGTAATGATTTTAATGATTTCATAGAAAATCCTTATAAAAAATAAATGATGGTTAAAAAACTCTAGTTAAGACTATCAATATGATAAAAAAGTTCCTGATTGAACAACAAATTAAACTTTTTCTTTACTTTCTAAGTAATTTCCAAACAAAAATGCCACTAATCCAATACATAATGATGGAACGATCACGTGAAAGTTTAAAATTTTAATACTAAAGACTGTCATTCCCACGTAGCTTGTTAATCCCGCTACCATAGACCACAATGCACCTGTGGCATTCGCTTTTTTCCAGAACAGTCCTAAGACAATCACCCATAAGAATGTGGCCTCTAAGCCACCTAATGAAAGTAAATTTAGCCAGATTAACATTTCAGGGGGATTAATAGAGGCAAACACTAAAAAGATACAAATAGCCAAGGTTGTTGTCGTAGAGAAGTATTTAATTTTCTTCTCATCATTAATGGCATTAGGTTTAATGGCCAAGTAAAGATCTTTAATCAATGTTGAAGATGATTGAATCAACATAGAATCAATTGACGACATAATGGCTGCCATTGGTGCAGCTAAAAAGATACCTGCAACAACAGGCGGTAAAACTTGCATCATTAATGTAGGAATGACCTGATCGGCAACTTTTAAATCTGGTAATAATGCTCTCCCTAATGTTCCAGCAAGATGCATACCAAACATTAAAATCACAACGACTACAGTACCAATAATTAATGCTCGATGTAATGCTTTGCTGTCCTTGTACGCCATACTTCGTACCGCAAGGTGAGGCAATCCAATTAAACCAAAGCAGACTAACACCCAAAAGGATGTCATAAAGGTAAAATCTAATGGACGTTCATCAATGCCGTAAGGCTCGATCAGTTGTGGGTTAATAATTTCTAATTGATTGATCGTATTTTCAACGCCTCCAGTAGCATAAATAACACCACCGAGTAATAACAGTGTACCTAATACCATCACTAATCCTTGAACGGTATCGGTCAATACAACTGCACGGAATCCACCAATGAAAGTATAGATCCCTACAGTGATTGCAAAGATAAGAATAGAGGTGGAATAAGAGATGCCTAATGTCGTTTCAAGTAAACGTCCCGCGCCAATAAATTGAACGGTCATCATGGCAAAGAATGAGAGCAATAATGCAAAGCTGGAGAGCCAAACAACAAAGCGATTTTGATAGCGAGCGAATAAAATATCATTGATCGTCACGCTGTTTGTTTGGCGAGCAAGCATGGCTAATTTTTTTCCAACAACGCCCAAAGAGAGTAATACCGCAGGGACTTGAATCATCGCAAGTAAAACCCAGCCTAATCCATATTTATAGGCCGCACCAGGACCTCCAATAAAGCTACTTGCACCAACGTAGGTGGCTGCTGTTGTCATAGCGAGAACAAAGCCAGACATGGAACGTCCGCCCACGTAATATTCTGATAAGAAACTACCGCTTGTACGTTGGCGGTAAGCATAGTACGCCACACCAAATACAAAAATTAAGTAGGCAATAAGGGGAAGTAACATCTCAAGATTCATCTTTGCCCTCTAAATCAATCTCTCTAAAACAGCATTTAACAACCATAGCAATCGCTAGAGTAAATAAGATAGGTAAATAGATACAAGCGAGTTCAAACCAAATCGGAAAGCCTAAAATGCCCCTTCCTGTTGGAGAAAAATAAGCAAATCCTGTCCACCCTAATATGTAGAATAGTGTTAACCATAATGCCCAACGGACTTCTTGACTAATTTGTTGTGAAATTTTCATATTATTCCTTTAAAACAAAACCTCGCATGTGCGAGGCTTAGGTTTAGCTTAATATTGCCACTCATCGGGGTCAATGCCCATTTTTCGCATTTTCTCTTTAGCTTCTTCTGGAATTTCATCATGGCGCTCTTTCATCAGATCTTCATCCGTCGGAAGTGGCTGACCTGTGAAAGCATGAAGAAAGGCTTCACACAACAATTCACTGTTTGTTGCATGACGAAGATTACGGATTTGACGACGTGTACGTTCATTCGTCAAAATTTCCAATACTTTAATTGGAATAGAGACTGTGATTTTTTTAACTTGTTCGCTCTTTTTACCGTGCTCTGCATAAGGGCTAATATATTCACCGTTCCAATCTGCCATGGATTATCTACCTTAAGTTCAATCAAGTGGCGTATATTCTAATCAAAACAGCGGTATATCGCAATCTAGACGTCTAGATTTCTTAAAGACAATAAAAAAGGCGACACAAAGTCGCCTATTTTTAGAATAAATCTTATTGATTGTTTTGAACGTAATCAATCGCAGATTGAACAGTCGTGATTTTTTCTGCTTCTTCATCTGGAATTTCGATATCGAATTCTTCTTCTAAAGCCATCACTAACTCAACAGTGTCAAGAGAGTCTGCACCTAAATCTTCGATGAAAGAAGCTTCTGGTTTTACATCTTCTGCTTTTGCACCAAGTTGATCAACGATAATTTTTTTTACGCGTTCTTCAATGCTCATTTTTTGTTTCCTATGTGTATAAATTCGCTAAGTGCGAGAGTTGATATAGTGTAAAGGAAAATTTGCTAAATTCAAGCCTTTTAATACAAGTCGAACCAGCCCGTATTTTCCACAACACCAGAACTAAGTTTCGCTATGTTTAGCGAAAAATCGGGCGTAATTCTAACATTATGCTTAGGGATTATCCATAGTGGATTTTTGATCGAATCGGCATTTCACTAAAATTACCTAAAACAAACGGTCAGATTTTAGGATTTTTTTGCAATTTGCAAAATTCTTTGTCGATCTGACCGCTTTTTGATTTAAAATACCGCCCATTTCGTTTTATAGAATTGATACAAATAGGATAAATAAATGCGTACAAGTCAATATCTCTTTTCAACCTTGAAAGAAACCCCGAACGATGCTCAAGTCGTTAGCCATCAGTTAATGTTGCGTGCTGGTATGATCCGACCGCTTGCATCAGGAATGTATAACTGGTTGCCAACTGGGTTGCGTGTGTTGAAAAAAGTGGAAAATATTATTCGTGAAGAGATGAATAAAAGCGGTGCTTTAGAAGTAGAAATGCCTGTGGTGCAACCAGCGGATTTATGGGTTGAGTCTGAGCGTTGGGAAGATTACGGCCCTGAGTTACTGCGTTTTAAAGATCGTGGCGATCGCCCGTTCGTATTAGGCCCGACCCACGAAGAGGTGATTACGGATTTAGTGCGTCGTGAAGTGAGTTCATATAAACAACTTCCGTTAAACCTATACCAAATTCAAACCAAATTCCGTGACGAAGTGCGCCCACGTTTTGGGGTAATGCGTGGACGTGAGTTTTTAATGAAAGACGCTTACTCATTCCACACCAGCAAAGAGTCTCTTCAAGAAACCTACGATGTGATGCACCAAACTTATAGCAATATTTTCACTCGTTTAGGCTTAGATTTCCGTCCTGTTGCAGCAGATACGGGGTCTATTGGCGGTTCGGCATCACACGAATTTCAGGTGTTGGCACAAAGCGGTGAAGATGATGTCGTGTTCTCAACCGAATCAGACTATGCGGCAAATATTGAGCTTGCAGAAGCGATTGCAGTCGGCGAGCGTCAAGCCCCAACGGCAGAAATGACCCTTGTAGATACGCCAAATGCAAAAACCATTGCAGAACTCGTTGAGCAGTTCAATCTACCAATTGAAAAAACGGTGAAAACCTTGATTGTAAAAGGTGCAAGTGAAGAACAGCCGTTAGTGGCGTTAGTTATCCGTGGCGACCACGAACTCAATGAAATCAAAGCGGTGAAATGCGAAGAAGTGGCGGAGCCGTTTGAATTTGCTGATGAAGCGGAAATCAAAGCGAAAATCGGTACGGGAGTAGGTTCGTTAGGCCCTGTGAATATGCCAATTCCAGTAATTATCGACAGAAGTGTGGCGTTAATGAGCGACTTTGGTGCAGGGGCGAACATTGACGGTAAACACTACTTCAACATCAACTGGGAACGTGATGTCGCTTTACCAAAAATTGCAGATTTGCGTAATGTGGTGGAAGGCGATCCAAGCCCGGACGGTAAAGGTACGCTGTTAATCAAACGTGGTATCGAAGTGGGTCATATTTTCCAACTTGGCACAAAATATTCTGAAGCGATGAAAGCGACAGTGCAAGGTGAAGATGGCCGTCCACAAACAATGATTATGGGTTGCTATGGTATCGGTGTTACTCGTGTCGTTGCAGCAGCAATTGAACAGCACCACGATGAACGAGGGATCATTTGGCCGACCGATGCGATTGCACCGTTCACTGTCGCAGTTGTGCCGATGAATATGCACAAGTCTGAAAGTGTCGCAACCTTTGCGGAAGATCTGTATAAAACCTTACGTTCACAAGGCGTTGATGTGATTTTCGACGACCGTAAAGAACGCCCAGGTGTGATGTTTGCCGATATGGAACTGATCGGTGTGCCACATATGGTGGTTATCGGTGAGAAAAACCTTGAAAATGGCGAAATTGAGTATAAAAACCGCCGTACAGGTGAGAAACAGATGATTGCCAAAGAGCAGTTGTTGGATTTCTTGAAAGGGCAGGTTAAGGCGTAATAACAAAGTGAGTTTAAGTAGAGCTAACATCTTATAACATAATGCTGATTTTACGATGATTTTTAGCAATTGTTTTATCTACGCTAGCTTCTATTATACTTAGTGAAAACGGACATCAATTGATGTCCGTTTTTTGTTGATGGTGAGAAACTATATAAAAATGACTATTTGTATAACTCTCCTGATAAAAGTTAGACTTATTTAGTGCTGGTGCAACTCCTGTACCGAATACACATCAAATTCATTGATATGTTTCACTGCCTCAGAAATCGCATCGGCCCCTGCAATCGTGGTATAGACAGGCACACGCTGTTGCAGAGCGGTACGGCGGATTGAGTGGCTGTCGGCAATCACTTCAGGCTCACCGTTTACGGTGTTGATGACCATCGCAATTTCGCCGTTTTTAATCGCATCTACGATATGCGGTCTGCCTTCACGCACTTTATTGACGATTTGAGCTGCCACGCCGTTTTCACGCAAGAATTTCGCTGTTCCTAAGGTTGCACATAAGCCGTAGCCTTGCTCTTGTAGGCGTTTTGCCACATCGAGTAAGCGAGGTTTATCGTTGTTATCTACCGATAAGAACACTTTTCCTGTTCTTGGAATACGTTCACCAGCGCCTAATTGTGCTTTGAAGAAGGCTTCAGCAAAGGTTTCGCCCACGCCCATTACTTCCCCTGTTGAACGCATTTCAGGGCCTAAAATTGTATCTACCCCTGGGAATTTGATGAATGGGAATACCGCTTCTTTAACGAAGTATTTTTGTGGGATTACTTCTTCCAGAGCATTGAGTTCTGCAAGGCTTTCCCCTGCCATTACTCGTGCAGCGATTTTAGCTAACGGCTGACCTGTCGCTTTACTCACAAACGGCACGGTACGGCTGGCACGAGGGTTTACTTCAAGAACATATACCACATCATTTTGTACCGCAAATTGTACGTTCATTAAGCCTTTAACCCCAAGAGCAAACGCCATTTCTTTAGTCTGTCTGCGAATTTCATCGAGGATCTCACCGCTTAACGAGTAAGCAGGTAGAGAACACGCTGAGTCGCCACTGTGGATACCTGCTTGTTCAACGTGTTGCATAATACCGCCGATCACCACGTTTTCGCCGTCACAGATACAGTCCACATCGACTTCAATCGCATTATTTAAGAAGTGGTCGAGTAAGATCGGGCTGTCGTTAGACACAGACACCGCTTCACGCATATATTTGTTCAATTCTTCATCGTTATAGACGATTTGCATTGCACGTCCGCCAAGTACATAAGATGGGCGAACTACCAACGGATAACCCACTTCATTTGCTAACGCCACTGCTTCTTGTGCATTACGAGCTGTGCGGTTAGCAGGTTGTTTTAGGTTCAAATCGTGCAGAATTTTTTGGAAACGTTCACGGTCTTCCGCCGCATCAATGCTATCTGCTGATGTGCCGATAATGTTTACACCATTCTCGTGTAAAGCATTCGCTAGTTTTAACGGCGTTTGACCGCCATAGTGAACAATCACGCCCCACGGCTGTTCTACACGCACCACTTCTAACACATCTTCCAGCGTTAATGGCTCGAAATACAAGCGGTCAGAGGTATCAAAATCTGTTGAAACCGTTTCAGGGTTGCAGTTCACCATAATGGTCTCATAACCAGCTTCACGCAAGGCAAGAGATGCGTGAACACAGCAGTAATCGAACTCAATCCCTTGTCCAATACGGTTCGGGCCACCGCCTAAAATCATCACTTTTTTACGATCAGATGGGTTCGCTTCGCACTCTTCTTCGTAAGTAGAATAGAGATAAGCTGTATCAGAAGCAAACTCTGCCGCACAGGTATCGACACGTTTGTAAACCGGTAGAATGCCAAGGGTATGGCGATAGTCACGTACTGCTTTTTCGCTGACTTTGGTGAGCTGGGCGATACGTTTATCCGAGAAACCTTTGCGTTTTAAACGACGTAATTCTTCACGATCTAAATCGCTTAACTGTTTTTTCTCAAGGGCAAGCTCTTCTTGCACCAAATCTTGAATTTGAATTAAGAACCACGGATCGATTTTGGAATAGTGATGAACTTCGTCCAAGCTAAAGCCTGCACCAAAAGCATCAGCAACATAAAGAATACGGTTCGGGCCTGGGTTTGCCAGTTCACGACGGATTTTCTCAGGCTCTTCCGATAGCAAGTTAAAGCCACAAATCCCTGTTTCTAAGCCACGCAACGCTTTCTGCAAGCTTTCTTGGAAAGTTCTTCCCATTGCCATCACTTCGCCCACAGACTTCATTTGGGTGGTTAAACGGTCGTCTGCATTCGCAAATTTTTCAAAGGCAAAACGTGGAATTTTGGTCACAACATAGTCAAGGGTTGGTTCAAAAGACGCTGGAATTAAACCGTCCGTAATATCGTTACGCAGTTCATTTAAGGTATAACCCACCGCTAATTTCGCTGCAACTTTCGCAATCGGGAAGCCTGTTGCTTTAGATGCAAGGGCAGAAGAACGGCTAACACGCGGGTTCATTTCAATTACGATCATCTCGCCATTTTCAGGATTGATCGCAAATTGCACGTTTGAACCACCTGTATCCACGCCGATTTCACGCAACACTGCCAAAGAAGCGTTACGCATAATTTGGTATTCTTTATCGGTCAAAGTTTGTGCAGGTGCAACGGTAATGCTGTCGCCCGTATGCACGCCCATCGGGTCGAAGTTCTCAATTGAACAAACGATAATGCAGTTGTCCGCTTTATCACGCACCACTTCCATTTCATACTCTTTCCAACCAAGCACAGACTGTTCAATCAATAACTCGTGGGTTGGCGACGCTTCAAATCCCCGTTCGCAAATCGCTAAAAATTCATCACGGTTATAAGCGATACCGCCACCTGAACCGCCCATTGTAAATGATGGACGAATTAATGTTGGGAAACCGACCGCTTCCTGTGCTTTCAAGGCTTCTTCAAGGGTATGAGCAATAAAAGATTTCGGGCAAGACAAACCGATTTTTTCCATCGCTTGTTTGAAACGACCACGGTCTTCCGCTTTATCAATCGCATCTTCACTCGCCCCGATCAGCTCAACATTGAACTGTTTTAACACCCCGTTACGAGATAAATCTAAGGCACAGTTTAATGCCGTTTGACCGCCCATTGTTGGTAAAATCGCATCTGGACGCTCTTTTTCGATGATTTTCGCCACCGTTCGCCACTCAATCGGCTCAATATAGGTCACGTCCGCCATATTTGGATCGGTCATAATGGTCGCTGGGTTTGAGTTCACCAACACCACTTTATACCCTTCTTCACGCAACGCCTTACACGCCTGCGCCCCTGAGTAGTCAAATTCACACGCCTGCCCAATCACAATCGGACCAGCACCAATAATTAAAATCGTGTTTATATCTGTACGTTTTGGCATAGTTTTTTCTCTGTTGTTTCAATTTGTGTAGGGGCGGACCGATGTGTCCGCCCGAAACATCATCGGTGTTTTAATAGGGCGGACACATCGGTCCGCCCCTACATACGTCTATTTTTTACAAGCGCTCACTTGTCAGCAAAATTTTGCAAATTTCCCTTCTGATCTCAGCGTTTATTAACCTTTCGCTTTTCTTAATTCATCAATAAAGCGGTCAAACAGGTATGCCACATCGTGTGGGCCTGGGCTGGCTTCTGGGTGTCCTTGGAACGAGAATGCCGATTGATCGGTGAGTTCAATGCCTTGGACTGTGCCGTCAAAGAGTGAGCGGTGGGTGACACGAACGTTAGCCGGTAAACTCGCTTCATCAACTTCAAAACCGTGGTTTTGGCTGGTGATCAACACATTTTGCGTATCTAAATCTTGTACAGGGTGGTTTGCACCGTGGTGTCCGAATGCCATTTTTTTCGTTTTACCGCCTGCGGCTAATCCGAGTAATTGATGCCCTAAACAGATGCCGAAAATCGGTTTTTTCGTTGCCAATAATTTTTGGATAGCGGTAATTGCATAGGTGCAAGGCTCTGGGTCGCCTGGTCCGTTAGATAAGAAAATACCGTCTGGATTTAAGGCTAGTACAGCTTCTGCAGAGGTTGTTGCCGGCACAACGGTGATACGACAGCCACGTTCCGCAAGCATTCTTAAAATATTGCGTTTTACGCCAAAATCGTAAGCGACAACGTGAAATTCAGGGGTAGTTTGTTGCACATAACCTTTGCCAAGTTGCCATTCGCCTTCTGTCCATTGATACAGCTTTTTACAGGTCACTTCTTTGGCTAAATCTTGCCCAGCCATTGAGCCGAAGCTGTTGGCAAGTTCAAGGGCTTTAGCCACATCATCACCGACATAAATACAGCCTGCTTGAGCGCCTTTATCACGCAAAATTCGGGTTAAACGGCGTGTATCAATGTCGGCGATTGCGACGATTTTATGTTTAACAAGATAATCAGAAAGTGAAGAGTTAGCACGGAAATTGCTATGAATAAGGGGAAGATCACGAATAATTAAACCTGCGGCATACACGTTATCGGCTTCTTCGTCTTCGTTATTTGTGCCGGTATTGCCGATATGTGGATAAGTTAATGTGACAATTTGATTCGTGTATGAAGGATCGGTGAGGATTTCTTGGTAGCCCGTCATTGCGGTGTTGAATACGACTTCACCAATGGTATGTCCTTGATAACCAATAGATTTTCCGTGAAAAACAGAACCGTCGGCAAGAACGAGAATGGCAGGTTCAAACATATTGTATTTACTCCTAATGTGAATTTGGTAACACGCCTTCTTAGGAAGTAGGCGGCTGAGTGTATCAAAGCAAACGTTTGCCTTCAAGTTAAACTTTTAAAAGTGTTCAAAACAAACGGTTTTAAATGACTATTTATGCTCTTATTTTGCATTTTTATGCAAAATAATGCAAGTGTTAAAAAATCTATTTTTCAATAAGCCACAAGCGGTTAGAATAGAGAGAAATTTTACTAAAGAGAAAAAAGAATGAATAAATTTGAATTCGCAGAACAATTAATCGCCATTGTGAAACGAGATGTTGCCCCAGCATTAGGTTGTACCGAGCCGATTTCGTTGGCGTTAGCGTCTGCAATTGCGAAATCACACTTAGGTGGTGAGCCAGTTCAAATTCAGGCTAAAGTGTCCCCGAATTTAATGAAAAATGGTATGGGGGTTACCGTGCCAGGAACGGGTATGGTGGGCTTGCCAATTGCGGCTGCTGTGGGGGCAATTGCTGGTGATGAGAAGGCAGGTTTGGAAGTGTTGAAACATATTCAAGCCGAAGATGTCGCCAAAGCAAAAGCGATGTTAGATGCCAATCAGGTAAGTGTGGATATTGCAAATGTGGATTTTCCGCTTTACTCAGAAGCCTTATTGTTAGGCGAAACGGGTTGGGTCAAAGTCTGTATTCAAGATACCCATACTAATGTGGTGTTGATTGAGAAAAATGGGGATGTGTTGTTCCAGCAACAAACGCAAGCGGTTGAAATGGCAGACGATTATCACTTTTTTAATCAACTTTCCGCCGAACAGATTTATCAATTTGCGATGGAAGTTCCCCTTGAACAGATTGCCTTTATTGCCGATGCGGCTAAATTAAATTCTGCGTTATCTAAAGAAGGTTTGGAAAAAGAGTATGGCTTACATATCGGGCGAACCTTGAAAAAACAGATTGAACTTGGCTTGATGTCTGATGACTTATTATCACGCATTGTGATTGAAACCACCGCAGCGTCAGATGCGAGAATGGGCGGTGCGTTGTTGCCTGCGATGAGCAATTCTGGGTCGGGCAACCAAGGCATTGCGGCAACCATGCCGTCGGTGATTGTGGCACGCTTTGTGAATGCCGATGATGAGCAACTGATCCGTGCGTTATTTCTTTCTCACACCATTGCAATCTATATTCACAGTAAGTTACCAAAACTGTCGGCGCTTTGTGCTGTGACTACGGCGGCAATGGGGAGTGCTGCTGGTATGGCGTATTTGTTGAAAGGCAATTTTAATGTCATTAGTATGGCGATTTGCAGTATGATTGGTGATATCAGTGGTGTACTGTGTGATGGTGCAGCAAATAGCTGTGCAATGAAAGTTTCCACAGGGGTATCTTCTGCCTATAAGGCGGTATTAATGGCATTAGATAATAGCCGAGTGACAGGCAATGAAGGTATCGTGGAACATAGTGTTGATAAATCAATCAATAACCTATGTGCGATTGCGACAAAAAGTATGGTCTATATGGATAGACAAATTATTGAAATTATGAGTACAAAAGAGCAAGATTGTTAAACAATAATAAAATGAAAGGAGGTTAAGTCATGGCTACACATTCCCATTCCCCTTTGCCAATTTGGTCGGTGATCTTACCGCTTGCGGCTTGGGCAATTTATTTTGTTGGGATCAAAGATAATGTTTGGTTACAACTCGGGGGAGGAGCATTATTAATTGGTAGTGTACTTTCTGCGGTTCACCATGCAGAAGTAGTAGCACATAAAGTTGGAGAGCCGTTTGGTACTATTATTCTAGCGTTAGCTATTACGATTATTGAAGTGGCATTAATTGTGTCGCTGATGGTTGCTGGTGGCGAAAATGCGGTTTATTTAGCGAGAGATACGGTATTTGCGGCGATAATGTTAATTCTGACGGGGATTTTAGGCGGAAGCTTACTTATTGGTGGCATTAAGCATAAAGTCCAATTTTTCCATAAAAAGTCATTAAGTACGGCGTTAGTCACGCTAATGTCTATCTTAGTACTCACCATGATCTTGCCGAACTTTACTACAAGTTCTGAGGCGGGCACTTATACAGACTCACAGCTCATTTTTGTCGCAGTTGCTTCGCTTGTTTTGTATTTTTCTTTCATTATGATGCAAACAGTGCGTCATCGTGACTACTTCTTAGCCGATGATGATAACCCTAATCACCACGCAGAACCGCCATCAATGAAAGTTGCCTTGATTAGTTTACTTTTGCTGGTTATTTGTCTTGGAATTGTTGTGATGTTGGCGAAAGGGCTTTCTCCAGCGATTGAAGCCATGGTGGTTGCAGCCGGTGCGCCGTTATCTTTGGTTGGGGTAATTATTGCTGCAGTTGTCTTGATGCCTGAAGGATTAGCTGCCTTAACCGCCGCCAGCCGTAACCGATTACAAACCAGTGTGAATTTAGCGTTAGGTTCAGCGTTAGCCAGTATCGGTTTAACCATTCCTGCTGTAGTTATTGTCTGCTTACTGTATGACATTAACGTAGTACTCGGGTTAGATTGGAAATCTATGATATTACTTGCTTTAGCTGCGTTTACCGTTATGGTTTCACTCAATCATGGTAAATCGAATATGCTCTATGGCGTGGTATTATTGGTTAATTTAGCAGCTTATGTGTTTACAGTAATTGTGCCGTAATTCAGGATGGAAGGATATATTACTGCGTTCTTTTGTTCTATATACCTTAAAAAAGCTAATATCATCATAGATATTAGCTTTTTCTTATAGATTAGTTTGATGCTTTTGGTGGCTGTGGCCCTTTACCATGATCTGCAGGTTTTTCAAAACCTTTTGCTTTCATACAAGCATCAAACGCCGTACGATCTTCTTTATTTGTAACTGTTTTTTGACATTCTTGCATTGCAACTTCCATTTCTGGATTATGTGGTGGCTTTCCGTGTGGGTCTTTACCTTCATTTGAACAAGCAGCTAACGCTAGAATAATCGTTGAAATCGCGACTAATTTTTTCATAAATGTCTTTTCTATAAAATTGTAAAAAAGCGGGTAAATCTACCCGCTTGTTTTGTCTTTTATTGCACGAAAATACACGAAAAAGTTCAACTACACATCATAAGTCGTTGATGCCGTATTCCCTCCACGACCTGTCCAGTTGGTGTGGAAGAACTCACCACGAGGTTTGTCGGTACGCTCATAAGTGTGTGCACCGAAGTAGTCACGTTGTGCTTGCAGTAAGTTTGCCGGTAAACGATCTGAAGTGTAACCGTCTAAGAAGGTGATTGCACTTGCCATACAAGGCATCGGGATACCGACTTCGATAGACTTCGCCACCACTTTACGCCAGTCGCTTAATGCGTTCTCTAAAATGCCTTTAAAGTAGGCATCTGAACCTAAGAAAATTAAATCCGGGTTCGCTTCGTACGCATCACGAATGTTACCTAAGAAACGGCTGCGAATGATACAACCTTCACGCCATAATAATGCCGTTGCGCCATAGTTGATGTCCCAACCGAAGTTTTCAGACGCTTCACGAATCAGCATAAAGCCTTGCGCGTAAGAGATGATTTTTGATGCCAATAACGCTTTACGCACTGCTTCGATCCACACTTGTTTGTCTCCTTCCACTTTGCCGATAGTTTTGTTGAACAGCTTAGCCGCTGCCACACGTTGATCTTTAAATGAAGACACGCAACGAGCGAATACAGATTCCGTGATTAAGGTTAATGGAATACCGAAATCTAACGCGTTGATCCCTGTCCATTTACCGGTACCTT
Source organism: Actinobacillus indolicus (assembly GCF_004519515.1). Taxonomy (NCBI): domain Bacteria; kingdom Pseudomonadati; phylum Pseudomonadota; class Gammaproteobacteria; order Pasteurellales; family Pasteurellaceae; genus Actinobacillus; species Actinobacillus indolicus. The sequence continues at coordinate 1,486,016 of NZ_CP038145.1, forward strand.
TTTGACCTGCGGTATCTAAGATTTTTTCCACTAACGGAGTGCCGTCTGTGTCTTTATACGCCAAAATATCGGTCGTAATATCAACAAGATAGCTGTCCAATTCGGTTTTTTTCCACTCTTTGAAAATGTTGTGCATTTCATCGTAGCTTAAACCTAAACCGTCTTTTAAGAATTGGTAGGCTTCACAAATTAACTGCATATCACCGTATTCGATACCGTTGTGTACCATTTTCACGAAATGACCTGCACCTTCTTTGCCCACCCAGTCACAGCAAGGTTCACCTTTGTCGGTTTTAGCTGAAATGGCTTGGAAGATCGGTTTCACATATTGCCACGCTTCCTCATTACCGCCCGGCATAATAGAAGGTCCGTGACGTGCCCCTTCTTCACCGCCCGATACGCCCGAACCGATAAAGCGAATGCCTTTTTCCGCTAACGCTTTCACACGGCGGTTAGTATCCGGGTAGTTTGAGTTACCACCGTCAATGATGATGTCGCCTTCTTCTAAGTGTGGTAATAATGCTTCGATAAATTGATCGACCACTTCACCGGCACGCACCATTAACATCACTTTGCGTGGTTTTTCTAATTTAGCGGCTAAATCTTCTAACGAATACGCCCCGATAATATTCGTGCCTTTCGCCGCCCCTGCTAAAAACTCGTCTACTTTTGACGTAGTACGGTTATACGCCACGACTTTAAAGCCGTTGTCGTTCATATTTAAAATAAGGTTCTGACCCATTACCGCTAAACCGATAACGCCGATATCGCCTTTTACTGACATTTTGTTCTCCTGTTGGTTTGAATTCTGCAAGCGGTTGGATTTACAAAATTTTTTGAAAATTTGTCCGCTTGTACTTATTAAGAAATTTATTGAATATTTTCAGGATCTGTAATATTCATTTTTATTAAATCTAACTCTTTTAAGAGTTTATCATTATGTCCAAGATCTTTTCTTATAGCTCTATAAAGCCTGTCGATTATTTTAAGAACTAAATAAGGATCTTCATTATTTGGTTTTATAGCTCTAAATTCTTTCCATACTAGCAGGACTTCTTCAGACGACCAAAGAATTAGGTTTTCACTGAGTTCTTGCATACTCTTTTGAAAAGATTCATCTAAAGGATCTATATCTATTTTTTTCTTTGCATTATTTTGAACAAGGTTAATTAAATCAAAAAACATCCTATATGTTTCTATTTTACTCGCTCTATGGCTTTCTCTAATATCTCTAGATTTTGATTGATATTGTGTATACATAATACCAACAAAACCAAAAGTAGCTGTTAGTAGTGGAATAAAGACCGAAGGATTATTTAATCCCCAGCTAAATACATAATAAAGAAATGTTAAGAGAATTAATAAAACAATAAGACCTAATATACTTTTCATAATTTAATAATTAGTTAATTCCCAAAGATAGCGCTTGTTTGTAACGAGCACCTTTATTTATTGTTATATCACTCGTCAAAGACGAGCGCCATCGTTATTTATTAAAAATTTTCGCTAGTTCATCTTTATCCAACACCACATCCCCATTTTCCAACACTAACGCCGGAATGCCGATGTAGCTGTTTTTCTTCGCTTCATCAAAAGCAGGGTGGGTATCACGCAGTTTTAAAAAGGCTTTGAAATTAGCACGATCACCTGCCATATCTAAAGCTTCAAATTCTACGCCTAAACGATTGAGTTCGGCGAAAAACGGTTCGGTATCCGGACACCAAGGGGCAAAGTAAACAATCGGTTTCATAACATCTCCTATTTTTCTAAAATAAAATCCACCGCCATTTCACTGTGCAATGTTGCGGTATCAAAAAACGGTAAGGTGGAATCACGTTGGTTAATCAATAAGCCGATTTCCGTACAACCTAAAATTACGCCTTCCGCACCAAGTGCGGTCAGATTTTCGATGGTTTTGAGATGATAGGCTTTTGATTCGGGTTTGATAATACCGACACAAAGTTCTTCAAAAATAATACGATGAATTTCTAATTTGGCATCATCGTCAGGCACAATTGGCTCAACACCACGTTCACGCAAGCCATCCACATAAAAATTATCCGCCATGGTATAGTGCGTACCAAGTAATGCGACTTTGCGTAAACCTTGTGCTTTAATTCGATCTGCCACCACATCAAGAATATGTAATAACGGCACCGAAACCGCATTTTGTACCGCACCGGCGACTTTGTGCATCGTATTCGCACCAATTAAAATCCCTTCTGCACCAATGCTTTCAAGCAATTGGGCTTCTTTTGCTAAAATTTCACCTGCTTTTTGCCAATTTGCTGATTTTTGGCACTGTACAATATCTTCAAAATTTACGCTCGACATCAGCAACTTAGCACTACTATTTCCACCTAATGCAACATTAACTGCTCGATTGATATTCAAATAATAAGAAACCGTACTTTCAGGGCTCATTCCGCCTAATATGCCGAGTGTTTTCATTTTAACTCCTATGCACCTAAACTTACTGCTAATGCTAGCATTGCAAGCAAGAGTTGCTTTATTCTTCGCACAAGTGGTCCGTTTTGCAAAATTTTTTGCAGATCTGACCGCTTGTAATCATTTAATTTTTCGTCCACGCACTAGGATGTTGCTCAAAACCGATATGCGGATAGTAATCGACCGCTTGGGGGGCAGCGAGCAAAATCAGTTTTACTTTTGGATGCAGTGCGTGTTGAGTCTGCTGAATAAGTGCCTGCCCGATACCTTGTTTTTGGTAATCGTCCCGAACCGCTAAGTCTGCCAAATAGCAGCAGTAACTAAAATCTGTCAGGGAGCGGGCAACACCAATCAACTCACCGTTATGCCAAGCGGAGATGATTAAATTAGCGTGCTTTAACATGGATTCTACACGCTCAGATTCATTAAGCGGACGACGTTCTCCCAACGTTGTTCGGTTTAATAATGTGCGATATTGCTCTACGGATAGAGGAACATTGATTTTATATTCAACCATGGCTTAACTCCTTGGCAATCTATCAACAAAAATTAAAGTAATGCCCCAGCTTCTTTATCCAAATACCACTCGGTCATGCCATTTCTTGCCTTAATTCTCGCAGCAGGATAAGGCAAATTTTCTGTTGCTGTGGTTTGGATCTCTTTGAGAATTTTCGCTTTGCTTGCGCCTGTTACCAAATAAGTAATGCGTTTTGCTTGTTCAATTAATTTAGCTGTTTTGGAAATACGGATTTGCCCTGTTTCAGGATGTTTGGCGATGACGGCTAAATTCGGATCGTTAAAATCCGTTTGGTGCGGGAAAAGGGAAGCGGTGTGTCCGTCGGTTCCCATGCCTAAAATGATCCAATCAAATTCACCGTTAGGGATACAAGCGGTCAGTTCTTGCGAAAATCTTGCAAGTTCTTGCTCCACAGGCTCTTCACCACGAATACGGTGGATATTTTCTGCAGGGAGCTCGATATGATCGAACAGTAGTTTTTGCACTTCGCCGTAATTACTTTCAGGATCTTGTGGCGGAACCATACGATCATCGCCCCACCAAAAATGTAAATTTTGCCATTGAATTTGGCTTTTATACGGCTCTTGAGCAAGGGTTTTAAACAGCAGTTTCGGTGTACTTCCGCCCGATAAGGAAATATGTACAGGGCGGTTTAATTGGCTATATAACACAAATTCTTGTGCGATTTTTTCCACTGCACTTTGTGCTGTTGGGAATGTGATGTAGTTCATAAAATTACACTTTCTTTTTCATTAATCCACTTGGTTTACGCCATACTTTGCCGTGTTTAGCAATCAGTTTATCGGCTTCAGAAGGCCCCCAAGTACCAGCTTCGTATTCATAGATACGACCACGTTCTGCTTTATAGTCCAAAATTGGTTGAACAAATTTCCAGCAAGCGTGCACTGCATCAGTACGAGCGAAGAGGGTTGCATCGCCTTTCATCGCATCTAATAACAGACGCTCATAAGCCGTTAATAAGCTTGGTGATGCAAGATCGGCATAGCGGAAATCCATTGATACTTCTTTCGCTTCAAAGCCTGCACCAGGTTTTTTCAAGCCGAAACGCATTGAAATACCTTCGTCGGGTTGGATACGAATAATCAATTTATTATCAGGGGCATTTTGACTAAAGACTGGGTGTGGGGTTGTTTTAAAGTGAATAACCACTTCTGTTACACGTGTAGGCAAACGCTTACCTGTACGGACATAGAACGGCACGCCAGCCCAACGCCAGTTGTCGATTTGGCAACGTACCGCCATATAGGTTTCTGTGGTCGAGTCTTCTGGTACACCTTTTTCTTGTAGGTAGCCTTTGACTTGTTCACCATCAATTTCACTTGCGGTGTATTGTCCAAGCACTAAGTTATTTTTAATGTCTTCATTTGAAAGCGGATGCAGGCAATGTAGCACTTTGGCGACTTCATCACGCATTGAATCGGCATTGATAATCGCAGGTGGCTCCATCGCAACCATCGCTAATACTTGCAACAAATGGTTTTGGAACATATCACGCATTGCGCCTGAACCATCATAATAGCCACCACGATCTTCTACACCAATAGATTCCGCCCCTGTGATTTCCACATAATCAATAAAATTACGGTTCCAGAGTGGTTCAAATAGACCGTTAGAAAAACGCAGAACGAGTAAATTCTGTACCGTTTCTTTACCTAAGTAATGGTCGATACGGTAGATCTGATGTTCTTCAAAATACTTATGAATTTGAATATCAAGGGCTTTTGCGGTTTCAATATCGTAGCCGAATGGCTTTTCTACAATAATCCGTTTCCAGCCAAATTCTTCTGTTGTTAAACCGTGTGCTGAAAGACATTCAGGGATAACGCCGTATAAACTGGGTGGCGTAGAAAGATAATATAGCGTATTACCGCCAGTACCGTATTTATCGTGCAGTTCATCTAAACGTGGCAATAATTTTGCATAATCCACCGCATCAGATGTGTTGATTGCTTGGTAGTAAAGGTGTTCGCAAAATTTTTCTAAGATCTCACCGCTTGCATTTTCAAGTTTGATTAAGGTGTCATGCATTTTTTGGCGGAAAGATTCATCATCTAATGCAGAACGAGCTACGCCTAATACAGAGAAGTTTTCTGATAATCTTCCAATTTTGTAGAGATGATAAAGTGCGGGAATTAATTTACGGTAAGTTAAGTCGCCAGAGGCACCAAAAATTACAATACAGTTATTATCTGCTTTCATTTGCTATCCTAAATAATAAAAAGTTGCGCTATTTTGCATTACTTTATTTAAAGTGAGAAATTAGTTTTATTTATTAAAGTGAAAGGTAGAACGCCAATCATGATGTTTGTTTCCGACCATAATAAAATGCGGATTAACAAAGGTTTCTCGCTGATTGTAGGTGAGAGGGTTAAAATCTAAATCAAATACCTCTCCGCCTGTTTCAGCTAATAAGATTTCTGCGGCCGCAGTATCCCATTCGCCTGTATCGCCTAAACGAATATAACAATCTGCTTTACCCTCAGCAACCAATCCTGCTTTTAAACTACTTGAGCCATATTGTAAGAGTTCTATTTGATAAGGTGGTCGTACCGCTTGATGTATTTTATCCCCGTTTGTATTGCCAATAGTCACTTGCAAGCGGTGAGATTTATCAAATATTTTGCAATTTTTGATTAATGGTTGAACATGGCTATTTTCTTTAAGAAAAGCGCCATGATTTTTCATCGCATAGTAAGTTTTTCCTAAAATAGGAGAATGAATAATGCCAAGTACGGGGGTATTTTGTTGAATTAATCCAATGACAACAGAAAATTGATCGGTTCGATCAATGAACTGTTGTGTACCATCAAGAGGATCAACGATCCAATATTCCTGCCAATGAGTACGTTCAGCAAGTGGAATTTTACAGCTTTCTTCAGAGAGTATAGGGATCTCTGGTGTTAATAATTTCAATTGTTCGGTAACAAATTGACTGATAAAGAGATCAGCTTCAGTCACAGGGGTTTTATCTGATTTGATCTGAACTTCTACTGATCTACTATAAAAGTGCGTCAAGTGTTCGCCTGCTTGGTAAGCAATATTCAATACTTTGTCTAATAATTGTTGATTGAGTGTTTGCATATAAACTCCCTTAGATAATTTCTGAATGATACCTCACAAATTCAGACTCGTAAAAATAATATTATTTTTTAGGTAAAAATAGGCGTAAAACGACCATAGAATAAATAATATTTGCTAATGCAAAGGTTAAGGCAAATAAGATCACGGCAAGGGATTGTTCCCATAGGGGGATAGGATCTTCAAGGCTGGTGTATTCATCAAAAGCCAACATTAGCGAAAATGAACAAAGGCTATAAATAAACATGATTATCCCTGAGAAAAAGGCAATTTGAATGATGTTACGTTGGTGATACTGTTGTTTGTAGCTGACTAATGCAAATAGAAAAACTGGAACGCTAAATAAGGCAAAAACAACCAACATTCCCCCTTGGCTAAATTCGCTAAAAAGGGGTAACAGGGCAGAGCCGAGTAACTGGGTAAGTAGTGGATAAATCCATAAAATGTGTAGGCTAGTTTTGTGCATGGAGATATTCTCTTAATAAAAATAAAGCAGATAAATTGCGTGCTTCGGCAAAATTAGGGTCGGCAAGCAGTTCGTCGATTTTGTTTAATGGATAATAGATGATTTCAAGTGGCTCTGGTTCATCACCTTCTAGCTGTGATGGGTAAAGATCTTGTGCCACAAAAACGTGCATTAAACCATACATATGGCTAGGTCCACTATATAATGAACGTAGTGGTTCGATGCTTCTTGCCCCAAATCCAATCTCTTCTTGTAACTCTCGATTTGCACTTTCTATCGGTTCTTCACCTGCATCAACAATACCTTTAGGAAAAGTTAATTCATAACGTTCAGGGCCAACAGCATATTCTTTGACAAGGACAAGGTGATTATTATGAATCGGTAATACCATAACAGATGAACGACGTTGTGGTGTTAAACGTTCATAGGTGCGTTCTTCGCCATTGGAAAAACGGAGATCCACCGATTGCACTTCAAAAATTCGGGTTTTGGCGATCACGGAGATAGATTTGATCTCTGGGAGTTGTTTTGACATAGTCTTTCTCATCAAAAATTGTTTGTTCGCATTGTAGACTGTTCATCTTTAACCAACAACCAAATAAATGCTCCAAAGTAATAAAGCATAGCGAATTCCCTTTCCAAACGTGATTAATAGCATGCTTTTCCATAAATTAAAACGTAACCAGCCTGCAATACCACAAAAGAGATCGCCAACAATAGGAAGCCAGCTAAATAATAGAATCCATATACCATATTTTTGACTCAATGTGAGTGCGAGTTTGACGCTTTTATGTTGCTGGTCGTGAAATTTAGGCTGAGGAAAAAATTGAGCGATAAAATAGGTTGTCATGCTACCGAGTGCATTGCCTAATGTCGCTACAATGAATAATCCATACACCGTATTTTTTTGTAATAGTGCTTGTGTTGCATAAGTAGTAAAAACCACTTCGGAGTTCCCGGGCAGTATCGTTGCACTTAAAAAACTACTCGCAAACATAATGAGGAGTTGATTTTCTTCACTTAGGAAAATTCCGAGTAAAGCAGTCAGATAATCGGTCATTTTGTAACTATTTTGTTAAATTTGTGTTCTAGTTAAGTTTATAAAAATCGTACTTTTTTTGAAAGATTGATGTGGATCAAGAAAGAATTCTACTTTATTTATTTTAAACGTAAAAATTATTTAATCATCAGTTTAACAGGTCTATAATTCTCAACAATTTCTATAATTTTTCAAATTTTCGTTTAAGGATAGTAATGTTTTCACCTGCTGAGATGGCAAAAATCGCCGAAGATGGCGCAGTTTATAAAGCAACCAAAAACCAATTTTATTCTTTCATTTCAGCAATTACTGCTGGCGCTTATATTTCTATTGCCTTTGTCTTTTATGCTACCACACAAGTTGGCGCAGCAGATATGCCATGGGGTGTTGCTAAACTCATTGGTGGCCTCGTTTTCTCTTTAGGCATTATTATGTGTGTGGTATTTGGGGCAGAGCTTTTCACTTCAACGACCATGACGATTGTTGCCAAAGCAAGCAAGCGAATTACGTGGGCGCAGATGTTTAAAAATTGGCTGGTCGTTTATGGTGGCAACTTTGTCGGCGCAACCTTTATTGTGCTGTTAGTGTGGTTTAGCGGTGAAATTATGGCTGCAAATGGGCAGTGGGGCTTGACTATTTTAAAAACAGCCCAACATAAAATACACCATACTTGGATTGAAGCATTCAGCTTGGGGATTTTCTGTAATCTGATGGTCTGTATTGCGGTATGGATGGCGTATGCAGGTAAGAGCCTGACGGATAAAGCGTTCATTATGATTTTGCCGATCGCAATGTTTGTGGCATCTGGCTTCGAACACTGTGTGGCGAATATGTTTATGATCCCAATGGGCGTGTTAATCCACGGTTCTGCAAGCCCTGAATTTTGGACAGCGATAGGGGTTGATCCTAGTCAATTCGCTGATTTAACAATGGCAAATTTTGTGGTGAAAAATTTAATTCCAGCAACCTTAGGTAATATTGTTGGTGGTGCATTTTTCATCGGTATGGTGCAGTGGTTTTTGCATCTAAAGAAACATTAATTCAAAACTTGCAAGCGGTCAGTTTTCGCAGATTTTTTGCAAAATCGCACCGCTTGCGTTCCAATTTATTACATTAACTAACGAGGACTTAAAATGACTCAATTAACCGAAGCTCAAAAGAAAGCGTGGGAAGGTTTTGCACCGGGTGACTGGCAAACTGAAGTGAACGTGCGTGACTTTATCCAAAAAAACTATACGCCGTATGAAGGTGATGAATCTTTCCTTGCTGATGCAACTGAAGCGACAAGCACGCTTTGGGCAGATGTAATGGAAAAAATTAAAGTGGAAAACAAAACCCACGAACCGTATGACATTGATTGCGATACTCCATCAACCATCACTTCTCATGCACCAGGCTATATCAACAAAGATTTAGAGAAAATCGTAGGTCTTCAAACCGATGCGCCGTTAAAACGTGCGATTATGCCGTTTGGTGGTATCAATATGGTGAAAGGCTCTTGTAAAGTCTATCGCCGTGAATTAAACCCAATGGTTGAAAAAATCTTTACAGAATACCGTAAAACCCACAACCAAGGCGTATTTGATGTTTATACTCCGGACATTTTACGCTGCCGTAAATCAGGTGTAATTACGGGTCTTCCAGATGCGTATGGACGTGGTCGTATCATCGGTGACTATCGTCGTATGGCACTTTACGGTGCAGACTTCTTAATGAAGGATAAAGTTAAACAATTCAACTCTTTACAAGAAAAATTAGAGTCTGGTGAAGATATTCAAGCAACCATCCAACTACGTGAAGAAATTGCAGAACAACACCGTGCGTTAGGCAAAATGAAAGAGATGGCTGCATCTTACGGTTACGATATTTCTAACCCTGCAACCAATGCGCAAGAAGCAGTGCAATGGACTTATTTTGCATACTTAGCGGCAGTAAAATCACAAAACGGTGCGGCGATGTCTTTCGGTCGTACATCAACTTTCTTAGATGTATTTATCGAGCGTGACTTAAAACTTGGTCGTATCACAGAAACTGAAGCGCAAGAGTTAATGGATCACTTAGTAATGAAACTCCGTATGGTTCGTTTCTTACGTACACCAGAATACGATCAATTATTCTCAGGTGACCCAATGTGGGCAACAGAAACTTTCGCAGGTATGGGCTTAGACGGTCGTACATTAGTAACCAAAAACAGCTTCCGTTTATTACACACCCTTTACACAATGGGTCCATCACCAGAACCAAACTTAACAATCCTTTGGTCTGAAAGTTTACCAGACGGTTTCAAACGCTATGCAGCGAAAGTGTCTATCGAAACCTCATCTGTTCAGTACGAAAACGACGACTTAATGCGTCCAGACTTCCAAAACGATGACTATGCGATTGCATGCTGTGTAAGTCCGATGATCGTAGGTAAAATGATGCAGTTCTTCGGTGCACGTGCAAACTTAGCGAAAACCTTATTATACGCAATCAACGGCGGTGTGGATGAGAAATCAGGTGACCAAGTTGGACCGAAAACTGAGCCAATTATGTCTGAATACTTAGACTTCGACGACGTTATGACTCGCTTAGACGGTTTCATGGATTGGTTAGCGAAACAATACGTGACTGCATTAAACATCATTCACTTTATGCACGACAAATATGCTTATGAAGCAGCATTAATGGCGTTACATGATCGTGATGTATTCCGCACAATGGCGTGTGGTATCGCGGGTCTTTCTGTAGCAGCAGACTCACTTTCTGCAATCAAATATGCGAAAGTAAAACCAATCCGTGGCGACATTGAAATCAAAAATAAAGCTGGCGAAGTGGTTGGTGTAGCGAAGAATGTGGCGATTGACTTTGAAATCGAAGGTGAATATCCACAATTCGGTAACAATGATAACCGTGTAGATGACATTGCCGTTGATTTAGTTGAACGCTTTATGAAGAAAATTCAGAAGCTCAAAACATACCGTAATGCAACACCAACACAGTCTGTATTAACCATTACTTCAAACGTGGTTTACGGTAAGAAAACAGGTAACACCCCGGACGGTCGTCGTTCAGGCGCACCATTCGGACCAGGTGCAAACCCAATGCACGGACGTGACCAAAAAGGTGCGGTAGCATCATTGACTTCTGTGGCGAAATTACCATTTGCTTACGCGAAAGATGGTATCTCTTATACCTTCTCAATCGTACCAAATGCGTTAGGTAAAGATCTTGAATCTCAAAAACGTAACCTTGCAGGCTTAATGGACGGTTACTTCCACCACGAATCAACCATCGAAGGTGGTCAGCACTTAAACGTAAACGTAATGAACCGTGAAATGTTATTAGATGCGATGGAAAATCCAGAGAAGTATCCACAATTAACAATCCGTGTTTCAGGTTACGCAGTGCGTTTCAACTCTTTAACTAAAGAGCAACAAATGGATGTAATTACTCGTACTTTCACACAGTCGATGTAATCTACATTTGTAAAAAATTAAAGAAAAGATACCGCTTGTCGTAAGGCAAGCGGTATAATTTTTATTGGAGTTTACAAAGTATTTTATAAAGGAGTAATGATGTATCAAAACTTTTCTGCTGAGCTTGAATGGGCAACATTAAATATGCCAAGAACGCGTAGAGCAATTGAATCACTGCCAGATCTTTCACATGTCCGTTTAGCATGCAACATGCACTTAGATCTAAAGATGACACCAATTATAAAAGGGTTGCTTGATAAGGGAGCGAAAGTGTTCTTAACCACCTGTAATCCAACTACGGTTCAAGATGATGTAGTTGCTTATTTAGTTCAACAAGGCGCTGAGGCAAAAGCATGGCGTAATATGAGTCATGCAGATTGGCAGCAAAGTTTTGAAGACGCGATTGCGTGGGATCCGACTCATCTGTGTGAAATGGGCGCAGATTTAACCACAGTAATTCATCAGAAAAACCTCCAAACGAATGTCAAAGCAGGATTAGAAGCGACTGGCTCTGGTGTTAACCGCCTCAATGGTTTAAAACCACATTATCCAATTTTCAACTGGGATGATTTACCCGTAAAAGAAGGCCTGCATAATCGCCATATGGTTGGTTTAACTGCTTGGCATACCTTTTTCCAAACAACACATTTGACATTGCATGAGAAAAAAGTCGTTGTAATCGGCTATGGTTTAGTAGGGCAGGGTGTTGCACATTCTGCGAAAGCCTATGGTGGACAAGTGATCATTGCAGAACTTGATAAAGCTCGTGCATTACAAGCACAATATGATGGCTGGCAAGTCTTACCTTTATCAGAAGCGGTTAAAGATGCAGATGTGATTGCTACTGCGACAGGTGCTAAAAATGTAGTGTCTGCGGAGATGCTTAAACAGGCAAAATCAGGCTTGTTCATTTTAAATGTGGGTCACGTTGCCGAAGAAATTGATGTCGCTTTCTTAAAACAATATGCAATGACAGAACCTATGCCTTATATCAATGCTTATGATGTTGATGGAAAAACGATTTATCTTCTTGCGGATGGTTCAATGTTTAACTTAACCGCAGGGTACGGAGATAGTCTTAATGCCTTTGATGTGACATTAGCGGTGATGACGAGTGGTATTGGGCATATTGTAGGGGAAGGCGAAAAAGCAGAAAAAGAGGTTTATCTCTTACCTCAAGCGATATGGGGTAAAGTATTATAAAGATCACAAGCGGTATGATTTTGCTAAATATTTGCAATATAATATGGCGAGTTGACTGAATTAAATAAGGAAAATTATGTCTGTTTTAGCACGTTATCACTCTTATGAATCTTGTGGCACAGTAGATGGCCCTGGTATTCGTTTTATTTTGTTTTTACAGGGCTGTTTAATGCGTTGTAAATATTGTCACAACCGTGATACTTGGGATCTGGAAGGTGGAAAAGAGATTTCTGTCGAAGATCTTATGAAAGAAGTGGTGACCTATAAACACTTTATGCGTGCAACGGGTGGCGGAGTGACTGCATCTGGTGGAGAGGCTGTATTGCAGATGGAATTTGTACGCGACTGGTTTCGGGCGTGTAAAGCTGAAGGCATTGATACTTGTTTAGATACGAATGGCTTTGTCCGTCATTATTCAGAAGTTGTAGATGAAATGCTGGATGTGACCGATCTCGTGATGCTAGATCTTAAACAGCTAAATGAAGAAATCCATAAAGATCTAATAGGCGTTTCAAATAGACGAACTTTAGATTTTGCTCGATATTTACATAAACGTAATCAGAGAACGTGGATACGTTATGTTGTCGTGCCAGGACATACTGATGCGGATGAAGATATTCATTTACTTGGGCAGTTTATCCAAGGTATGGATAATATTGAAAAAGTCGAACTTCTGCCATATCACCGTTTAGGTGCTCATAAATGGAAAACCTTAGGGCTGGAATATGAATTGGAGGATGTAATGCCTCCGACGAAAGAGTCTTTAGAGCATATTAAAGGCATCATTGAAAGCTATGGACATACAGTAAAATACTAATGGTATATATCCCCCGACGATCGAGAGATCCTAGGGGGATTTTTATACTGTAAATATTTACAAAAAATGTTTAAATTTTAGTTGATTCTGTGTTTTTAACCAGTATAATAATCTCTGTATAAACAAACAGTTTATTGGAGAATATTATGGCACAACTTAGACAACTCACTCGCGAACGCTCATATCAACCTATGCCGTTATATCGTGATTCAAATACGCATCGTTCTATTCGATTAGATCTTAATGCGCTTTGTATTCGCAAACCAAAAGAGACATTTTTCGTCCATGTTAAAAACCCTAATTTAATTTCTTGGGGGATCGAACTAGATGATCTTTTGATCGTTGAAAGTAGCGATTCATTTGATATCAACGATCTACTTGTCGTTGAAAAACAAGGAGAATATAAGTTTTATCAATTTTTCAATGAAATTGGTAATGAAAAGATTCTATTTTCTTTAGATGTGAGTGAACCAAATTTGCGTATTCGTCATTGGGAAGAAGTGAATGTGGCAGGGGTGATTACCAACGTGGTACACCAAATGAAAAGCCGCACATCTCAACGAAAATATGCGGCTTAACGAATTGGTTACTAAAGTACTCGACGAGACTGAGTATAGTTTCGAGACCAATAATTTTCAGAAAGTGAGCTTGTTGTTACACCACGGCTCGAACTTGCATGAACAAATTTTCCACCGCCAATATAAACACCTACGTGGTGATTTTTACGGAAAAAGACTAAATCGCCTGGGCGTAAATCGGATTTTGAAATAGAACGTCCAACGCTTTTTTGTTCAGCGGTTGATCGTGGGAGATGTAAATTAAATGCAGAACTCATGGTTTTTTTAACAAATGCAGAGCAATCAATACCTGCTTTAGTTGTGCCACCTAAACGGTAACGTGTACCCGCCCAATTACGGTATACGCTTAATACTTTTTGGCTTGCGTCAGTGGACTTATTGCTACTAAATTTTTCTATTTCTGTTTGTGTCGCTGCTCTTGCTTTAATCAATTGTGTCGGTGTGGCTGCTTGAGAACTCAAACTTGCGTAAGAAGTAGAAGAAAAACCTACCGCTGTTAGGATAAGCGTAGAAAGTAGAAAGGATTTTGTTAAAGAAAAAAATGATTTTTGCATAATAATTTGTCTCGCCAGAACTAAAAAAGCGAATTACCTCGATAAAACAAAGATAAATGTTAATAAAATTAAAGGCTCCTTTTGCTCGGAGCCTTTTCCCTAATTCAGACCAAGTATAACTAGATTTGTTCCAAAGATCGTAGAAATTTTATCTCTTCAGCCCAAATTTCTGGTTCGATTGTTTCTAAAATGAGCGGAATGTTGTCAAAATGAGCACTATTCATAATAAATTTGAAGACTTCCGTACCAATAGTGCCTTCTCTTAATGTGTGATGTCTATCAACTCGACTCCCCAATGCTGTTTTTGAACCGTTAATATGCATTCCTTTAAGATAAGGAAATCCAACAATACGGTCAAATTCAGAAAATGTGTTTTCACTAGTTTCTAAAGAACTAATATCATAGCCAGCTGAGAATAAATGGCAGGTATCTAAGCAGACGCCAACTCGGCTTTTATCTTCGACTTGTTCGATAATTTCCGCCAGATGTTCAAAACGCCAACCTAAATTTGAACCTTGCCCCGCAGTATTTTCAATGACAGCAATCACATTAGGAACAGCAACATGAGCGATATTAATTGACTCTGCGATACGCGCTAAACATTCCTTTTCTGTGATCTGATTCAAATGACTACCAGGGTGAAAATTAAGAAGCTTTAATCCTAGCTGATCACAACGTTGCATTTCATCAATAAAGGCTTCTCTAGACTTTGTCAAGTTTTCTGCATCGGGATTTCCCAAATTGATTAAATAACTATCATGGGGAAGAATATGATCTGCGGAAAAGTGATGCACTTTACAAAAACGTTTAAATTTTTCAATGGTATCTGCTTTTAATGGCGGTGCTTTCCATTGGCGCTGATTTTTTGTAAAAAGGGCAAACGCATTTGCACCAATTTCTACGGAACGCAGTACCGCATTTTCTACGCCACCAGATGCACTGACATGAGCTCCAATATATTTCATCTTATCTTCTCCTAGTAGATGGTGTAACATACACCTTTATTTCTTTTTATTGTTTGTTATGAGTAATACAAATATTAACGACTTTTCACTGTTTTGCCGATTATTCGGTAACCTTTTTTATCGTGAACCGACAGATCCTATCCTAACGGGTACATTTGCTTGGTTACAGCAAGATAACTTGCGTCAGTATTGGGCTCTTGCAACAGATGTTCAAAGTGAGCAGGCTCTAACTGTCATCGCTCAAGGTGCTAACCCTACGGAACAAGCGGGTAGTTATCAAGCTCTTTTTGCAAAAGAGGGGGCTATTGATACAAGAATTTCTGCCTATGGATTAGATTTAGCAGAATTCATTCTATTCCGTCAGCAACGGGGAATGCCAGAATTAGAAAATCCCGATCATGTTGGATTGCTATTACTGACAGCCTCTTGGATTGAAGATAATCTGGATTCTCTCGCAGCACAGCAACACTTTTTTGAACAATTTTTACTTCCTTGTTTAAGTAAATTTTTAGGTAAAGTAGAAGCTTTTGATACAGGCTTTTATAAAGCACTCGCTCAGCTTACTCGAGATGTATTAGCAGCAATGGCAGACGAGTTAGAAGAAAGTGAAACAAAAATATAAGGGAAAATAGAGATAGGGCCCTACTTATAAATAGCATAAGTAGGGTTTTTTATTGCTCTATGCTTATCAAAACGGCAAAAGAGTAAATCTTTCTTATTTGAATAAAAAAAGTATTGCCTTTAATAAATTTTTTTAATATGTTTGCACAACTTACCGATTTATAAAAATAATTAGGATGTGATTGCAATGACAAAACTTTATGACGGCTCATTTGAGCGTGAAAACTGTGGGTTTGGCTTGATTGCCAATATAGATGGCGTGCAGAGCCACAAAGTGGTTCGTAATGGTATTTTAGGTTTATCTCGTATGCAGCACCGCGGGGCGATTTTGGCAGATGGCAAAACGGGGGATGGTTGCGGTCTTTCTTTGCAAATGCCAGAGAGCTTTTTTCGTGCGATTGCAGCGGAAAGTGGTTTTACCTTGGCAAAAATTTTCGGTGTCGGGCAGATTTTTTTACCGCGAGATGAAGCTCTGGCAAAAGCCTATATTGAAATTATCAATGAAGAATTAACTCAAGAAACCTTAGGTATTCCTGCGTGGCGTGATGTGCCGACCAATCCGTCTGTATTGGGATCCATTGCGTTGGCGGATATGCCAAGCATAAAACAGGTATTTATTAATGCACCAAGCGGCTGGCGTGTACAGGATTTGCAACGCCGTTTGTTTGTGGCTCGTCGTCGTATTGAGAAACGTATTGATCACCCTGATTTCTACATTTGTAGTTTTTCCAATCAAACCATTGTCTATAAAGGCTTATGTATGCCGAAAGATTTGCCGAAATTCTATTTGGATTTGGCGGATCTGCGTATGCAGACGGCAATTTGTTTATTCCACCAACGCTTTTCAACCAATACGCAACCGCGTTGGAAGTTGGCACAGCCGTTCCGTTATTTAGCTCATAACGGTGAGATCAATACAATTTCGGGCAACCGGGCATGGGCGAGAGCGCGTGCTTACAAATACCGCACACCGTTAATTCCTGACCTACAAACCGCGGCACCGTTTGTTAATGAAACGGGCTCGGATTCTAGCTCGTTGGATAATATGTTAGAGCTGTTCGTCAGCGGTGGTATGGACTTGTTCCGTGCAATGCGTTTGCTTGTACCGCCGGCGTGGCAACAAAACCCGGATATGAGTGACGATTTGCGTGCATTTTATGATTTCAACTCTATGCATATGGAGCCATGGGATGGCCCTGCGGGAATTGTTTTAACCGATGGTCGTTATGCCGCTTGTAACCTTGACCGTAATGGTTTACGCCCTGCGCGTTATGTGATTACGCAAGACCGTTTGATTACGATTGCCTCCGAAGTCGGTATTTGGAATTACGCTCCCGATGAAGTCGTGGAAAAAGGACGTGTCGGTCCGGGGCAATTATTGGTGATTGATACCAAAAAAGGCAAATTATTGCATTCTGATGAAATTGACAATGAAGTCCGTGCAAGACACCCTTACCGTGAGTGGTTAAACAAGCATGTTCAACGTTTAATTCCGTTTGAGCAACTGCCTGAAAACGAAGTGGGTGAAGCGTCACTGGATGAGTTACAACTCAAAGTGTATCAAAAGCAGTTCCTTTATGATAAGGAAGAGCTGGAAAATGTGATTCGTGTGTTGGGTGAAAGCGGACAGGAAGCGGTCGGTTCAATGGGTGATGATACGCCTTTTGCGGTGTTGAGCGAACGCCCTCGTGTGCTGTTTGATTATTTCCGTCAATACTTTGCTCAAGTCACGAACCCACCGATTGACCCATTGCGTGAAGCCCATGTGATGAGCCTTGCCACCAGTATCGGCCGTGAAATGAGCGTGTTCTTTGAAGCAGAAGGCATGTCGCATCGAGTGAATTTCAAATCGCCGATTTTGGTGTATTCCGATATGCAACAGATTTTGCGTTTGCCAGAAGAGCATTATAAACATACTGTATTGGATGCGACCTTTAACCCTGATGAACTGAATTTAAAACAGGCGATAGAGCAGTTATGCGAACAGGCAAAACAAGCTGTGCGTGACAAAACCGTGTTGTTGATTGTGTCTGACCGTAATATCACGGCTGAACGCCAACCGATTCCAAGTGCCTTAGCGGTGGGGGCGTTGCAAACCTGTTTGGTAGAAGCGAACCTGCGTTGTGATACCAACATTTTGGTGGAAACCGCAGAAGCGCGCAATCCACATCATTTTGCGGTGTTAATCGGTTTAGGGGCAACAGCAGTTTATCCCTATCTTGCCTATGAAACCATTGCTGATTTGGTACAAAAAGGTGCGATTAGCAAACCACTGCGTGTGGCGATTGCTAATTTCCGCAACGGAATCAACAAAGGCTTATACAAAATTATGTCGAAAATGGGCATTTCTTGTGTGTCGTCCTACCGTTGTGCCAGATTGTTTGAAGTGGTCGGCTTAAATAGTGATGTGACCAACCTTTGCTTCCCAGGTATCACCAGCCGTATCGAAGGGGCAAGTTTTGCAGATTTAGAGCAACAACAGACCGCTTGTCGTAAAAAAGCATGGAGAAATAGTCAGGATATTGATATGGGCGGTTATCTTAAATATAAACCGCAAGGCGAATACCATGCCTATAATCCTGATGTAGTAAATACCTTACAGGCGGCAGTAAATACAGGCGATTACGAAAAATATAAAGCTTTCCGTGATGTGGTAAATAGCCGTCCGATTACCACTATCCGTGATATGTTACGTTTAAAAACTGAAGCGGGTAAAGCGATTGAGCTTCATCGTGTTGAACCGGCGGAAAACTTATACAAACGCTTTGACAGTGCGGCAATGTCTATCGGTGCATTAAGCCCCGAAGCCCACGAAGCCTTAGCTGTGGCAATGAACCGCTTGGGGGGCTATTCCAACTCAGGTGAAGGCGGTGAAGATCCGAAACGTTATGGCACAGAAAAAGTGTCGAAAATCAAACAAGTGGCATCGGGTCGTTTTGGTGTTACCCCTGCTTACTTAATGAGTGCCGAAGTTATTCAAATCAAAGTGGCACAAGGGGCAAAACCAGGGGAAGGCGGTCAGTTACCAGGGGATAAAGTCACCCCATATATCGCCCAACTTCGCTATGCGGTTCCGGGTTCAACCTTGATTTCACCACCGCCACACCACGATATTTACTCGATTGAAGACTTGGCACAGTTGATTTTCGACTTAAAACAGATCAACCCGAAAGCCTTAATCTCAGTCAAACTCGTTTCCTTACCGGGTGTTGGTACGATTGCGACAGGTGTGGCAAAAGCCTATGCGGATTTAATCACCATTGCAGGCTATGATGGCGGTACGGGTGCAAGCCCATTAACCAGTGTGAAATACTGCGGTTCACCGTGGGAACTTGGCTTGGCAGAAGCTCAACAAGCCTTGGTGGAAAACAATCTACGTCATAAAGTTCGTTTACAAGTCGATGGCGGTTTAAAAACAGGTTTAGACATTGTGAAAGCGGCGATTTTAGGGGCAGAAAGTTTCGGTTTTGGTACAGCGCCAATGGTCGCATTAGGCTGTCGCTACCTACGTATCTGCCACTTAAATAACTGTGCAACAGGCGTGGCAACACAAGACGATACTTTGCGTAATAAGCATTACCACGGCTTACCTGAAAAAGCGATGAACTACTTTAAATTTATCGCCCAAGATGTGCGTGAAATTTTGGCAGAACTCGGTGTAGAGAAATTAACCGACTTAATCGGTCGCACCGACTTATTAGAAATCATCAATGGCAAAACCGCAAAACAACAAGGTTTAGCCTTGGATAAATTGCTCTATTCGCCAAAAGTGCCAGACGGTAGTAGCCGTTTCTGCACCCAAGCCAACCCTGCTTTTGACCAAGGTTTGTTGAATAAAGCGATTGTGGCACAAGCGCAAAATGCTTTTGAAAGCGGTTTGTCTGCCGACTTGGATTTCGACATCAGCAACTTAGACCGCTCTGTGGGGGCAACCCTTTCAGGCTTGGTGGCACAACGCTACGGCAACCGTGGCAATCCGTTGCAAACCTTCAACATCAACCTAAACGGCACCGCAGGACAAAGTTTTGGTGTTTGGTTAGCGGGTGGCGTGAACCTAAACTTAACCGGTGATGCTAACGACTATGTGGGTAAAGGTATGGCAGGCGGCCGCATTGTGATTAAACCACACAATGGCGTTGCCTTTAAAGCTGAGGATGCCACTATTGCAGGCAACACTTGCCTTTACGGTGCAACAGGGGGCGAACTCTTTGCATCAGGTCGTGCAGGTGAACGCTTTGCGGTGCGTAACTCAGGGGCGTTAGCGGTAGTTGAAGGTATCGGTGATAACGGCTGTGAATATATGACCGGCGGTGTCGTCACTATTTTAGGTAAAACAGGTATCAACTTCGGTGCAGGTATGACGGGCGGCTTTGCCTATGTTTATGATGTAGACGGGAAATTTGCCAACCGTATCAACCCTGAATTAGTTGAGGGCTTAAGTATCAATGAGTTACCGACTCACCAAGAGCATCTGCGTGGTTTACTTTCCCGCCACGTTGAATTAACCCGCAGTGCGATTGGCGAACGTATCCTCGCCAACTGGGATGATTATGTCGGACGTTTTGTGTTAGTCAAACCGAAAGCGAATGACATTAACGCCCTGTTAGGACACAAACGCCGTACTGTGAATGAGTTGGGTGCTGTGGTGCAGTAATATAAAAGTGATTACCAAAAGGATAATAAAATGAGCCGAGATAATGTTTACCAATTTATTGATTTACCCCGTGTTGATCCGTCAAAGATTCCATTACACAGCCGTAAAACCGAATTTATTGAGATCTATCAGATTTTTAGTGATGCACAAGCAGAATCACAATCTGACCGCTGTTTAGAGTGCGGCAATCCCTACTGCCAACATAAATGCCCGTTACACAACAATATTCCCAACTGGCTACGTTTAGCAAAAGAAGGACGCATTATTGATGCCGCCGAGTTAGCTCACAGCACCAATAGCTTGCCGGAAGTCTGCGGACGCGTTTGCCCTCAAGACCGCTTGTGTGAAGGTTCTTGCACTTTAAATGCGGAATTCGGTGCAGTCACTATCGGTAATGTTGAAAAATACATCACCGAAAAAGCCTTTGAAATGGGCTGGCGACCAAGCGTGAAAAATGTACCGAAAGCCAATAAAAAAGTGGCGGTTATCGGCGCAGGCCCTGCCGGTTTAGGCTGTGCCGATGTATTGATCCGCAACGGTGTTGATGTTGTCGTGTATGAACGCCA
Source organism: Actinobacillus indolicus (assembly GCF_004519515.1). NCBI lineage: Bacteria > Pseudomonadati > Pseudomonadota > Gammaproteobacteria > Pasteurellales > Pasteurellaceae > Actinobacillus > Actinobacillus indolicus. The sequence continues at coordinate 1,507,001 of NZ_CP038145.1, forward strand.
ACAAGAAATCGGGGGCTTGCTCACGTTCGGGATTCCGTCATTTAAATTGGAAAAAAATGTGATGAGCCGTCGCCGTGAGATTTTTAGTGAAATGGGCATTGAGTTTAAACTGGGTGTAGAAATCGGCAAAGATATCAGCCTTGACGATTTGGTGGCTCAATATGATGCCGTTTTCTTGGGTGTTGGCACCTATCAAGGTATGAAAGCCAACATTCCAAACGAACAAGCACAAGGCGTATATTCCGCTCTGCCATTTTTGATCGGCAATACACAACATTTGCTTGGCTTTGATGCCCCTGATTACGTGTCTATGGCGGACAAACGTGTCGTGGTACTTGGCGGTGGCGATACTGCAATGGACTGTGTGCGTACTTCGGTACGTCAAGGCGCGGCAGAAGTCACCTGCGTCTATCGTCGTGATGCCGCCAATATGCCGGGCAGCCGTAAGGAATACAGCAATGCCAAAGAAGAGGGTGTCGAGTTCCAATTCAACGCACAACCGGTGGAAATTGAAGCCGAACCGGTCGCGGTTGAAACCGATCATTCAGGCAAAGTGACGGGAATTAAAATCGTCAAAACCCAACTGGGTGAACCTGATGCGAATGGTCGTCGTCAAGCCGAAATCATTGAAGGCAGTGAGGAAGTGATTCCTTGTGATGCCGTTATCATCGCCTTCGGCTTCGCCCCACACGAAATGCCTTGGCTTGCCTCAATCGGTGTCACCACAGACAAACGTGGCAGAATTGCAACAACTGGCGAACTTAAACAACAAACTGCTAATCCAAAAGTCTTTGCTGGTGGTGATATTACCCGTGGTTCAGACCTTGTGGTTACCGCTGTTGCTGAAGGGCGTGATGCAGCACAGAGCATTATGGAGTATTTAGAAGTGTAGTAGATCAAGCGGTCAGATTTGATGAAAATTTTGCAAAATTTATCTCTGATCTGCCCGCTTGTTATTTTATTGAGAATAACTCGCATTTGTAAAAGTTTGTAAATGAACTTGTTTATTTAGGTGAGAATTATTATCATCTAACTACTTCAAAAATAATAGGTAATCACTCCAATTCTTACGCCTCATTCCCCCACAAAATGAGGCGTTTTTTTTCGCCTTTTTTCTTCGTTCTCCGCTATAATAGCCAGTATTTTTCGCATATAGTAAAAGGAATAATGATGACACAATCTATTGAAACCGTTCTCGCTGAACTTAAACGTGGCGTAGAAGATGTTTATTCAGAAGCAGATTTAATTGAGAAATTAAAAGAAAATCGTCCGTTACGCGTAAAACTTGGGGCAGATCCGACCGCTCCAGATATTCACTTAGGGCATACAGTCGTATTAAATAAACTTCGCCAATTCCAAAATTTTGGTCACGAAGTGATTTTCTTAATTGGTGACTTTACGGCAACAGTGGGCGATCCATCAGGTAAAAATACAACTCGTCCGCCACTTTCTCGTGAAGATGTACTACGCAACGCTGAAACTTATAAAGAGCAGATCTATAAAATTTTAGATCCACAAAAAACCCGTATTGTGTTTAACTCTGATTGGTTAGGCAAATTGGGTACGGTTGGTATGATTCGTTTAGCATCAAACTACACGGTGGCTCGTATGTTAGAGCGCGATGACTTCAAAAAACGTTTTGCTAACAACCAATCTATTGCCATTCACGAATTTATCTACCCATTATTGCAAGGTCACGACTCTGTGGCATTAGAGGCAGATATTGAGCTTGGCGGTACAGACCAAACCTTTAACTTATTGATTGGTCGTGAGTTACAAAAAGCAGCTGGGCAGAAGCCACAGGTCGCCATGACATTACCACTGCTTGTTGGTTTAGACGGCGAGAAAAAAATGTCGAAATCACTCGGTAACTATATCGGCGTTACCGAAGCACCAAACGAAATGTTCGGCAAAATTATGTCGATTTCTGATGAATTAATGTGGGATTGGTACAACTTACTTTCATTCCGCCCATTAACTGAAATTGCACAGTTAAAAGCCGATGTAGATGCAGGCAAAAACCCACGTGATGTGAAAATTTTATTGGCGAAAGAGATTATCGCTCGTTTCCATTCTGAAGCAGATGCAGATGCGGCGGAACAAGAGTTTATCAACCGCTTCCAAAAAGGTGCAATGCCAGATGAAATGCCTGAATTTACCTTTGAAGGTGAAATCGGTTTAGCAGCATTATTAAAAGAGGCTGGCTTAGTGCCTTCAACATCAGAAGCAATCCGTTCTGCACAACAAGGTGGCGTGAAAATTGACGGCGAAAAAGTGGATGATGTGAAACAAAATGCACAGAAAGGGACTTTTGTTTACCAAGTTGGTAAACGTAAGTTTGCGAGAGTGACTGTGAAATAATTAAATAGACATCATAGACAACATGGTTGCTAATGGATATTTTCAAGTATCCTTAGCAACTTTTTTACTCAAAATATCTTTTATAAACACAGCGCTCTTCCATTCACTCTATGATATGAATGAGAAATTCGTACCCGATTAATAGGGGGATTGTTATTGCAAATCAAATAACAAAAATTCCACATCATTATGAGCTGTCAATTCTAAGGCGCTTTCCTGACGAATACCTAACGCATCACTCCCTGATAGGCTTAAATCATTAACTGTTAAATTTCCTCGGACAACTTGTAGCCAATAATTTCGGTTCTTATCTAAGGTAATGTTTTCTGAGTGATTATTGGAATATTGATAACGCCATAATTTCATATCTTGATAGATTTTAAAGGAGTTTTCCTCCGCATCTGGCGATAGAATCAATGTCGCACCTTTCTTATCTTCAAATTTGCCTTGTGCATAGTGCGGTTGAATATTTTTCTGATTTGGAATAATCCATATCTGGTAAAGATGTAACGTTTCATCATGACTTGGATTTATTTCAGAATGATAAATACCTGAGCCCGCAGACATAATTTGAAATTCACCTGCATGAACCTCCGTTTGATTTCCCATGCTATCCTTATGCGCTACGCGTCCATTAAGTACATAAGTCAAAATTTCCATATCTTTGTGAGGATGCATTCCAAAGCCATTATCTGCAGCGATAAAATCTTCATTGATTACGCGTAAATGGGAAAAGTAGATATATTTTGGATCATAATAATTGGCAAAAGAGAAGGTGTGGTAGCTTTCTAACCAATCAAAAGAGCCATCACCTCGTTCATGTGCTTTACGTAGTTGTATCATCATTTACTCCTTATTGTTTTGTTGGATAAAGTTTACGTGATTTATCTCTAAGATAAAGTAAGGGATTGTAGATAAATTATTTACTTAAAAGAGATAATCGTAAATTCACTTGATCTTTTCTAGCGGAACAGTATCATTTCGCCTCTTTTTTACTGTTGGGTTCCCTCACCCCAATTCATACCACTTAAACAAAAAGGAACAATATGAACGTTATTGACTACTTTTCTGACGAGCAGAAACGTCGCTCGTTGTTGCTACTTGCACTTTTCCACATTTTTATCATTACAATCAGTAACTATTTAGTTCAGATTGCTTTTGAAATCCCTATTCCATTTACGGATAGCCGAATACCAACGACTTGGGGCACTTTTACTTTCCCCTTTATCTTTCTTGCGACAGATTTAACCGTTAGAGTATTTGGCGCACCACTTGCCCGTAAAATTATTTTAGCGGTCATGTTTCCCGCACTGATTGTGAGCTACGTGATTTCGGTGATTTTCTTTGAAGGACAATTTCAAGGCTTTGCTACGTTAGCGGAGTTTAATACTTTTGTATTCCGTATCGCATTGGCGAGCTTTGCTGGCTATGTCGTTGGGCAGTTAATGGATATTTTTGTATTTAACCGATTACGTCAAGGGAAAACATGGTGGCTTGCTCCTGCGAGTTCTACTATCTTCGGTAGCCTTATTGATACCTTTGTCTTTTTTGCCGTTGCTTTCTATAAAAGTAGCGATGAATATATGGCGGAGCATTGGTTTACGATTAGTACTGTGGATTATGCCTTTAAACTTTTTGTGAGTTTATTACTTTTCCTCCCACTTTATGGATTATTGCTGAATTTCTTAATCAAAAAGCTGAATTTAGCCATTCAATCATAATGTACAAGTGGTTAGTTTTGGTAAAAAATTTGCAAAAACTAACCGCTTGTTGATCTGTCGTGAATTATCTTGCCAAAGAGAGTATAATCTTTTCGATATTAATTTTAATGAGATGTAAAAATGAAAAATATTCCGATTAGAACACCTGAAGAAATTGAGAAATTACGTGTTGCTTGTAAGTTTGCCTCTGATATTTTGGTGATGATTGAGCCTTATGTGAAAGAGGGCATAACAACTGGGGAGTTGGATCGCATTTGCCATGAATATATTGAAAAAGAGCAACAGGCTATTCCTGCATGCTTGGGTTATCATGGCTATCCGAATGCGACTTGTATTTCTCTCAATGAAGTGGTTTGTCACGGTATTCCTCATCCAGATAAAAAATTAAAGAAAGGCGATATTCTCAATATTGATGTTACCGTTATTAAAGATGGCTATTTCGGTGATAATTCAAAAATGTATGTCGTTGGAGAGCCGAGTGTTAAAGACAAACGTTTACTTGAAGTGACGCTAGAATCTCTTTATATCGCATTGCGTACCGTTAAGCCAGGTATCCGTTTAAATCAAATTGGTAAAGTTATTCAACAATATGTTGAAAAAGAAGGCTTTTCTGTGGTGCGCGAATATTGTGGACATGGTATCGGTGATGAGTTCCACAGTGATCCGCAAGTGCTACATTATTATGCTGATGATGAAGGCGTTATTCTGCAAGAAGGTATGGTGTTTACCATTGAGCCTATGATCAACGCAGGAAAGAAAGAAATTCGCTTAATGGGCGATGGTTGGACTGTTAAAACTAAAGATCGTAGCCACTCAGCGCAGTATGAGCATCAAATTGTGATTACAAAAGATGGGTGTGAAATTTTAACTATTCGCGATGAAGAAATCGCGTCAGGACGAATTACTCGCTTTATGAAAAATGCTTAATAAATAAAAGGGCATCGCAGATAAAATGGCATAGTAGACAAAATGGTTGCTAAAAAGTGGCTTAAAGCCTTATATTACGGGCTTTAAGCCACTTTTTTGAATTATGAACCCAAAAAATGTCATTTTTGCCACAGTAGCGACATTCGCAAACATGGTATAAGAAATAATATTCAACGCTATAAATGCAATGCCTGTAATAAAACATTTACCCTTAAAAAGAAATTAAATCCAATAAATATTTGGAATGATTATTCAATAGGAAAACAAACCTATAAACACCTTGCCGAAAAATATCATTGTTCAATTAGAACAATTCAAAGATATCTCGAAAAAGCCCCTAAAACAGCATTAAATCCACCACTATCACGTTATTTGAATATTATTGCGGATACCACCTTCTTTGGTCGTGAATTTGGTATTTTAGTCTTGATAGATTCGCTTTCTAAAAAAGTGGTTTACCATCGTGTCATCAAAACGGAAAAAGATGTTTATTACAGGATAGCATTTAATTCACTTCGTATGAAAGGCTATAGAATTCAATCAATTACCTGCGACGGCAGACGGGGTTTATTGAAAGATTTATTGAATACACCGACACAAATGTGCCACTTTCATATGGTAGCTATTGTGATGAGAGCATTACGAAAAAAGCATCAGTCTATGGCAGGAAAAGAATTAAAAATTATTGCATTGACACTTAAGCAAAGTTCTAAAAAAGACTTCTATTTACGATTACATCATTGGTATTTAAAACATAAAGCATTTTTAGAAGAACGGTCAGATAAGCCGAATGAAAAGGGCTATTATCCTTATAAACATCGGAATGTAAGAAGTGCTTATCATAGTTTTAAACGTTATATGGATTATTTATTTACCTATGAAAAGTATGGCGATTTAAATATCGAAAAAACGACAAATAGACTTGAAAACTTATTTGGACAACTAAAGGAAAAATTATCGCATCATGCAGGATTAACGAAAAGGCATAAGATTATGTTTATAAAGGATTTTTTAAATAAAAAGAGTTGCTAAGAATAATTAAAAATATTCATTAGCAACCACTTTGTCATATAGGCATAGTTTTTACGAAATTAGCAACCATTTTGTCTACTATGCCGATAAAATTACTAATAGATATTTTAATATTCTTAGTTATTATTTTATTTGCAATGCCTTATTTCAAAGCTATTTTCTTATTCAACTTCACCGCAGAATCGATAACCTTCACCATGAATGGTCACAATAATTTCTGGTGTATTCGGGTGATCTTCAAAATGCTTACGAATACGGCGAATCGTGACATCTACGGTACGATCGTGCGGTTTAAGTTCACGCCCTGTCATACGTTTAAGTAAATCTTCTCGGGTTTGAATCTTGCCTGGATTTTCACAGAAATGGAGCAACGCTCTAAACTCAGAACGAGGCAATTTAATGTGAACCCCTTCAGGATTGATAAGACTTCGACTATTGACATCTAATGTCCAGCCATTAAAACAATAATTTTCGTTAGACTGAGCAGTATCTTTATTTTGCTTATCTCTTTCTGCCATCGTACGTTGTAATAGATTTCTTGCACGAATCGTCAATTCTCTCGGATTAAATGGCTTGGTAATATAGTCATCTGCACCAATTTCTAATCCAAGGATCTTATCTACTTCGTTATCACGCCCAGTCAAAAACATCAACGCAATATCGGTATTTTCACGCAATTCTCGTGCTAACATCAACCCATTTTTCCCTGGCAAATTAATATCCATAATCACAAGATGAATGGTTTGGCTATCTAGAATTGCGTGCATTTCATTACCGTCTGTTGCTTCAAAGACGTCATAACCTTCCGCTTCAAAAACACTTTTTAATGTATTACGGGTAACGATTTCATCTTCAACAATGAGAATTTGTGGGTTTTGCATTCTATCACCTTATTTCACACAATAAATCACTACAACAAGAACGTTGCAAATTGAGCTATTCTACTTAGCATTTCCACGCTTCGGAATAGCTTATTTTGTATTTGCTTGGCTTTAATCAAATTCCCTACAATTATTAATAGAATTGTAGTTGATTTGTTTAATTTTTGTTAAAGCGATAGATATTCTACTTGTAATTCAAACAGATGCCAAGCAAGAGATTTCGTCATGGATTGATGACTTAAAATCGCGCTTCGCTCTGCAAATATAATTCGACTTACATTAGCCCCTTCTAACCCCTGCATACGACGGAAATTTAATGCACTTTGTAAAGGTAAGAAACTTGGATTAAAGGCTGCATTCTCTACATAACGTCCTGTAATAATATGCTCACCACATTGTAACGCCACGCCACTTACTGCCTGACTATAAGGCGCATAGGCCAAATTTGCTGCAGAGATTGCGGCTTGTTCTAACGCATCGCCACTTGGCGTAAAACCATTATATTGTTGGTCAAATAAAACATGATCAATATTTAAATCTTTCGGGCCAAAGGCATCTGGAAGATAACTATGAAGTAAATTATTTTGACTATGAGGTAAATGAATCTTTAACTGGCTTGCGCTGTTAAGTTCATTCATAAATTGACGACAATGCCCACATGGGGTGTAATTCACCACCATATCAGTGAGTCCATCCTCACCCGCTATTAACGCGTGAGATATAGCACTTTGCTCTGCATGAACAGATTGCTGTATTGCATCACATTCAAATTCTTGATTTGCACCAAAATAGAATGTGCCTGATTTTCCTATTGCAACGGCACCAACATAAAAATGAGAAACCGGTACTCGAGCATAGCATGCGGCAACAGGTAAGCAAGCCAAAGCTAATTCAATGGGAGAGACTTGAAACTCCTGACACCACTGAGCTACTAATTCTGATGAAATAACCCCTTTCGATTTTTGTAATGTTATTTGTTCAATAACACGATGCACTATGGGTGATTGGCTTTCTGCCATCAACTGAATAATACGTTCTTGAATATCCATCATACTTGGCATAATTCACTCCTTTCATATCAAAATTTCTTTTTATTATAACTACAAATCAAAATACCAACTGTGATCAGGATCGCACTGATAAGATGAAATACTTTAACTGGTTCATTTAACAACAAGATACTAAACAATGCTGCAAATAGTGGTGTGAAATTGGTCATTACCGCACCTTTGGCTGAGCCAACAATCGCAATCCCAAAATTCCAAAAGGCATAAGAGAGAATCGACGGGCCTATTATCAAATAGCCAATACCACTCCATTGTAAAGCGGTTAGATTCGGCAAAAGTTTTGCAGATTCTTGGATAAATTCGTAAATAAAGAGTGGCGTTAATACAAATACGGCTAATCCAACTAACCAAGTTAAAAAGGCAGAATGGCTAATATTGTTAGGTTTTAAACGAATGATACAACAATAGACAGCCCAGCTTATTGCGGAGGCGATTGTCCATAAATCACCATGATTTACCGTTAATGTCAGTAAATGTTCTAGGTTTCCTTGAGTTAATAGCCAAAATACGCCAATTAAACTGATGACTGCCCCAACGAAAATCACAGGGTTAATTTTTTCTTTAAAGACAAGCCGATTTAAGAACAGCACTAATACAGGCACGACGGCGAGATACAAGCTCGCATTTAACGATGAGGTCGTTTTTAATCCTTGATATAAGGTGGCAGGGAATAAGACTACTCCCAATATCCCTAAGCTAAGCATTACCCAAAAGGATGATTTTACCTGTGAAAAGGCTTGAATTGCTGGGCGATAAAAGAGGAAAAAAAGAATCAGAAATGCAGGTAACCAGCGTAAATAAGTAAGGGTGATCGGGGGAATAACGCCGCTTAAGATTTTCCCTAGCACAAAATTACCACCCCAAAAGAGAGTTGCCATGATTAAACTGGCATAGCCTAAACGTAGGTTAAGCACATTTACCTCGCTCAACAATTACCCCTACACTTGAGGCTTGTGCAACGGCTTTAGGTTTATGCAGTTCAATTCTAAGCCATTGAATCGCATATTCTTTTTGAAGAAGATCCGCCACACGATAAGCCACGGTTTCAACGAGTTTAAAGGGTGTTGATTCGACAAAATCGATAATCTTCTGCGATACTTCCGCATAGTTTAAGCAGTATTGCACATCATCATCTGCGACAGCTCGGCTAAAATCCCACGCCATTTCAATATTGAAAACTAAACGTTGTTTAATAGTATGTTCCCAATCATAAGCCCCAATCGAAGCAAAGGTCGTAAGTTCGTGAATAAAAACTTTATCAGTCATCGGATCTTTCCTTGTTTTTCTTTTTGAAAGTTAGGGTAGAATATAGCACAAAGTAGGTAACAAATAAGGGAAAAAAATGAGCGTTATCGCCTATTTACTCATTCTTGGGGCATATTTGCTCGGTTCTATTTCAAGTGCTGTCATTTTTTGCAAATTGGCGGGGCTACCCGATCCACGAGAACACGGCTCACATAACCCCGGAGCAACAAATGTCTTACGCATCGGCGGAAAATTATCGGCATTAGGCGTGCTATTTGCGGATATTTTAAAGGGAATGTTGCCCGTTTCACTTGGATTCTATTTTGAATTACCGACATCTGTCATCGGCTTTATCGCATTAGCGGCCTGTCTTGGACATATCTTCCCGATTTTCTTTAAGTTTCAAGGGGGGAAAGGCGTTGCCACTGCATTTGGGGCTATCATTCCAATGGGATATGCGATCTCAGGAGCAGCGGTTGGCACTTGGTTATTGGTCTTTTTAATTTCAGGCTATTCATCGCTAAGTGCCGTTATCACGGCGCTTGTTGTCCCTGCTTATGTATGGTGGTTTAAGCCTGAATTAACCTTCCCTGTCGCCTTAGTATGCTGCTTATTGGTTTATCGTCATCACGATAATATTCAACGTTTATGGCGTGGACAAGAAGATAAGATTTGGAAAAAACTAAGAAAATAATTAAATAGGCATAGAGGACAAAAATGGATGATAATTAGTAAAATAATTAAAACCAGTGCTTTGACCTACTATGCCAGCTTGTCGTAAAAGTCTAACTTTTTATTGTTTATCGCCAATTAACACAGATTCTAAAGCGATTTCAATCATATCGTTGAATGTTAATTGACGCTCTTCTGCGGTGGTTTGTTCGTGCGTACGGATATGGTCTGAAACAGTACAGATGGTTAATGCTTTTGCACCAAACTCTGCCGCTACGCCGTAGATACCGGCAGCTTCCATTTCAACACCTAAAATGCCGTATTTCTCTATAACATCAAACATTGATGGATCTGGCGTATAGAAAAGATCTGCAGAGAATAAATTACCCACACGAACATTGACACCTTTTTCTTTCGCTGCTTGAACAGCTGCTGCTGTCATATCGAAATCAGCAATAGCTGCAAAGTCGTGATCTTTAAAACGCATACGGTTTACTTTAGAATCGGTACAAGCACCAACACCAATAACTACTTCACGTAATTTCACATCTTGGCGAACTGCACCACAAGAACCAACACGAATAATTTTTTTCACGCCATATTCGGTGATTAACTCTTTTGCATAGATTGAGCAAGATGGAATACCCATACCGTGTCCCATCACAGAGATACGACGGCCTTTGTAGGTGCCTGTGTAACCGAACATATTACGGACATTGGTGACTTGTTCAGCGTTTTCTAAGAAAGTTTCAGCGATATATTTAGCACGAAGTGGGTCACCTGGCATTAAAACAACATCGGCAAATGCACCAGCAGGTGCGTTAATATGTGGAGTCATAGTCTGTTCCTCTTTTGTTTGTTGAGAGATTAATATCCCGTTACATTTTGATTTACTTGCCCATCATTTAGGGTAGCAAGTAAGTTGGCTAATAAACTGGATGCACCAAAACGGAAATGTGCTTGGTTAATCCAATCTTTTCCTAAAATTTCAGCTGCTAATGCAAGGTACTGCTCAGATTCTTCGGTTGTTTTTACACCGCCTGCGGCTTTAAAACCAACGCTATCCGCAACGCCTAAGTCACGAATCGTTTCTAGCATAATACGAGCAGATTCAAGGGTTGCATTCACAGGCACTTTACCCGTTGACGTTTTGATAAAATCTGCCCCTGCTTTAATTGAAATTTCACTCGCTTTGCGAATCAATTCTGCAGTTTTTAGTTCGCCCGATTCAATAATCACTTTTAAAGTCACATGAGCTTCTGCACAAACAGCTTTACATTGTTTGACTAATTCAAACCCAACTTGTTCATTTCCAGCCATTAATGCGCGATATGGGAAAACCACATCGACTTCGTCAGCACCGTAAGCCACAGCCGCTTTTGTTTCTGCCACAGCAATTTCAACATCATCGTTACCATGTGGGAAGTTTGTAACCGTTGCAATTTTGACTTGTTCTGTACCTTGCGCTTTTAAGGTTTTACGTGCGATAGGCACAAAGCGTGGGTAAACACAAACCGCCGCAGGCGTACCAAATTTGGTGTTGCCTTGTTGGCATAAGGTAATCACTTTTTCATCTGTGTCATTATCGTTTAATGTAGTTAAATCCATTAAAGATAAGGCTTGTTGTGCAATTTGTTTTAAATTCATTGTTAGACTCCTCTTTTATTCAGAAAAAGCAAACGTTTAACTAGGCTATAAATGACAACACCACAGTTTCCTGTGGTGTTGAGTATTCATTTTATGGAATAGATTATAACACAGCTCCACCGAGACCGATAAATAATCCTGCAATTGCTGCACTCATTAAGTTAGAAAGAGAACCTGCAAGTACTGCTTTTAAACCCATGCGAGCAACATCACTACGACGATTTGGTGCCATACCACCTAAACCACCGATTAAGATAGCGATTGAACTAAAGTTTGCGAAACCACAAAGTGCAAAGGTAATAATTGCAATGGTTTTTTCACTTAATACAACGGTTGATTCAGGTTTTAAGTAGTTAACAAAGTCAACATAAGCAACGAATTCGTTAATTACTAATTTTTGTCCGATTAATGAACCTGCAACTTGTGCTTCAGCACCCCATGGAACACCGATAACCCAAGCTAATGGTTGGAATACATAGCCAAATAATGATTGTAAGGTTACGCCTTCAAAGCCAACTAAGCCACCAATCCAGCCAATTAAACCATTTAACATGGCAATTAATGCAACGAATGAAATTAACATCGCACCCACATTCATCGCTAATTGCATACCAGAGAAGGTACCTACTGCTGCCGCTTCAATTACATTAGACGGTTTGTCTTCAATATCTTCTTCTGCTAATTCATCTTTAAATGTTTCAGCTTGTGGATGAAGAATCTTAGCAAATAATAAACCGCCCGGTGCAGCCATGAATGATGCCGCAATTAAATAAGTTAATGGAACACCCATACCCGCGTAGCTAATCATCACGGCACCCGCTACAGACGCAACACCACCACACATTACTGCGAATAATTCAGAGTTAGTCATTGATTTAATGTATGGTTTAACTAATAAAGGTGCTTCTGTTTGACCTACGAAGATATTTGCAGCTGCAGACATAGATTCTGGTTTTGATGTGCCTAATACTTTTTGTAATGCACCACCGAGAATACGGATGACAAATTGCATAATACCTAAATAGTAGAGAACAGAAATAAGTGCAGAGAAGAAGATGATAGGAGGAAGAACACGGAGTGCGAAGACGAAACCACCGCCACCGAAGACTTCAAACATCTTATCGCTTACTAAGCCACCGAATAAGAAGCTGATACCATCATTACTATAGCCAATTACTGCGCTAACACCTTCAGCAGCAGCAAGTAAAGCTTGACGGCCAGCAGGGACATAAAGAATCAATGCACCAATACCAATTTGGATGGCTAACGCACCAAATACAGTACGAAAGTTAATTGCTTTCTTATTATTAGAAAATAAGAATGCAATGAAAAGGAGTGCTGCAATGCCTACAAGGCTCATTAATGCATCCATTTTGAAACTACCTCTAAATGTGAAAATTGATGTTAATTTTTATATACAAAAATCAACGGGTAAAAAAGTTCCGTAACTATACAGATTTTTTTTGTCAAAATCTTCAGTTTTTTCTTTTCTTGATAGAAAAGTCAGAGGCAAAATAAAAAAATTTGATCCACATCTCACTTTTTAATGCTATTGATTGCATTACTTCATTTGTAGGGGTATGCTTTGGAGCAAATTTTCTTTTTGCTTAATGCTAATGGAGTTTTTATGTCGAGATTAACCAAACAACAAATTTTAGAACAATTAAAAAATGGTTTAATTGCTTCTTGCCAACCTGTTGATGACGGTCCGATGGACTCGCCAGAGATTGTTGCAGCAATGGCAAAAGCATCAGTCATTGGCGGAGCAGCAGGGCTTCGTATTGAAGGCATTGATAATTTAAAAGCCGTGCGTAAAGTCGTTGATGTGCCGATTGTCGGTATCGTAAAACGTGATTTACCTGACAGCCCTGTTCGTATCACACCATTCTTACAAGATATTGATGATTTATATCACGCAGGGGCAGATATTATTGCCTTTGATGGTACTGATCGTGTCCGTCCAACCACGATTGAAGCTTGTGCAAGACGTATCCAAGAGTTAGGGGCAATGTCAATGGCAGACTGCTCAAACTACAAAGAAGGTATGTATTGCCAAGAGTTAGGTGTAGATTTAATTGGTAGCACAATGTCAGGCTATACCGGCGGTGAAACCCCTGATGAGCCAGATGTACAACTGGTGCGTGATTTAGTTGCCAGTGGTTGTCGTGTAATGGCTGAAGGGCGTTACAACACCCCTGAGCTTGCGGCAGTTGCGATTGAAAATGGAGCTTATGCCGTGACAGTCGGCTCGGCATTAACTCGCCTTGAGCATATCGTAAGCTGGTTTGTGACCGCTATTGATAATCGCAAAACAGGAGCCTAATATGACCGCTTGTTTAGCCATTGATGTGGGTGGAACCAAAATCGCCGCTGCTCTTGTTACCTTAAAGGGAAAAGAAGCAATAGTGGCAGAACGTATACAAATTCACACACCACAAAATCCAAGTGCGGAAGCCCTAGACAGTGCTTTGGCACAAATTTTAACGCAGTTCAAAGGGAAATTTGATCAGGTTTCGGTGGCTTCAACGGGAATTATTCAAAAAGGCATTCTAACCGCACTTAACCCGAAAAATTTAGGTAATTTAGCGTTCTTTCCCCTTGAGCAAAGTGTTGCCAAGCATACGGATAAACCAATTACCTTGTTAAATGATGCTCAAGCGGCAGGTTGTGCAGAATTTTTACGTCAAGATGATATTGAAAATTTTGCCTTTATTACCGTATCCACAGGTGTTGGGGGCGGCATTATCTTAAATCGCAAGCTCTTTACAGGTACAAACGGTATCGCAGGGCATATTGGACATAGCCTTGCTGATCCGAATGGGGAAGTATGTGGCTGTGGACGTGTTGGCTGTGTTGAAGCGGTAGCCGCAGGTCGAGCGATTGCTCGTGATGCATCTAAATGGGATAATCCGTGCGAACCGCCTGAAGTGTTTGAACGCTTTAGAGCAGGTGATCAACAAGCGGTCAGATTAGTGGAAAAATCTGCAAAAGCGATTGCTCACTTAATCGCAGATCTTAAAATTAGCCTTGATATTCAACGTGTTGCTTTAGGTGGAAGCGTGGGATTAGCAGAAGGTTATTTAGAAAAGGTGAAACAATTTCTTGCGGAAATGCCTGAAATTTATCGCCCTGATGTTGTGCCTGCGTATTATGCCCAAGATGCTGGATTGATAGGTGCAGCTTGGTGGGCAGAAAATCAACATTGTTAATTTTTTGATTTAAGTAGGATCTGATAAGGAAAAAATCAGATCCTATTTATTTTGTAACAAAGTTTGCTACAATCCTCCCCATGATGTATTCGGAGGCAAAATGCAAGTTGTAACAAAGCTCATACCTACCAAACTGATTTCAAGTAAATCAACTCACAACCCACGCTCAGCAAATCAAAATATTGAGCGTAGTGAGCTTTTGAAAAAACTTGCAACTTCCCAACATTATCCTCTTACTGTTGTTATCGCTCCGGCTGGTTATGGCAAAACAACGTTGGTTTCTCAATGGAAAGAGCGTTTACTTGCAAAGAATGAGCCAGTTGCTTGGTTAGCTTTAGATGAAAGCGATAATAATGCGGAACAGTTTTGTCACTATTTTTCTTCTGCATTGGCAAAAGCCACGGGTATTTCGTTAACGGGCATTACTTATAAAACTAATTTAGTCGATTACTTGGGACAGCTATTAGTTTTGTTAGATAGCGTTCCTCGCCATTTTTATCTGATTATTGATGATTACCACCTAATTGAAAATCCAGAAATCCATGATGCACTTCGTTTTTGGTTGAAACATCAACCCGACACGATGAGCCTTGTGCTACTTTCTCGCCTTACTCCTCCGTTAAGTATTACTAATTTACGAATTCATGAAAAATTACTCGAAATCGATGTTCATCAGCTTGCCTTTACACCAGCAGAAACGCGCCAATTTTTCGAGCAAAAGCTAAACGAGCCTCTTAGTGATGAGGTTATTTTCGCTTTATGTGAGCGAGTAGAAGGGTGGGCAACGGCACTTCAACTAATGACATTTGCGATTAAGCAGAATGCGGAGCTTTTACAGTTCCCAGAAAAACTATTAACAAAGCTTAATCAGCAGCATATTGCTGACTATCTCAATGAAGAGGTTTTTCATTATGTCGATCCTGAAATCAAACGCTTTATGCAACGTTGTGCGATTTTACGTTCAATGAATGAAAAGCTGGTCGTGGCACTTACTCAAGATGAAAACGGGGTCAAGCGGTTAGATGAACTAGAAAAATTGGGATTATTCATCACACGAATGACCCACGATGATGAAGAAATTTGGTGGAAATTTCACCCGATTTTAGCCGCCTATCTCTCGCAAAGTTGTCGCTTAGAATTACCGAACGAATGGCAACAGCTACACCAAACTGCCGCCATGATGTGGCTAAAATTGGGCTATGGTTCAGAAGCACTCTATCATGCGCAAATGTTAGATGATCCTCAAATGCTCTATCAAATATTACAGGAACATGGCTGGGCCTTATTCCATCAAGGGCAACTGAAATTATTAGAAGATTGTTTAGGTCATTTGCCTTCTACACAATTATGGCAAGATGAAAATTTAGTGCTTTTAAAAGCATGGCTTGCCCAGAGCCAGCATCGCCATCAAGAAGTAACGGGGATTTTGCAAAAATTTCAACCAAAGTCACCGCTTACAGAAAGTCTACAAGGGCGATTTGATGCACTTCGAGCGCAAGTGGCAATTAATGCAGGGGATGAAGAGCAAGCCTATGTGCTTGCTAATCAAGCGCTGGCTAATTTATCCGATGAATTTGGTTACGCACAAATTGTGGCAACCTCAGTTATTGGTGAAGCTCAACATTGTCGAGGTTACTTAAAAGAAGGGCTATCTTTAATGCAAAAAGTAGAAAAGATGGCTACCAGTCAGCGAGCCTATCATCATTGGCTTTGGTCGAAATTGCAACAATCCGAAATCCTGTCTGCCCAAGGTTTTTGGCAATCGGCCTATGATTTATTAAAAGAAACCACTTTACAAACTAAAGAGTTTCATCAAATCCCGATGAATGAATTTTTGCTACGCTTAAAAGGGCAAATTCTATGGGAATGGCATCATCTTGACCAAGCCGAAGCAATGGCGAATGCAGGGATCGAGGTGTTAGACAAGGAAGAAGAACGTATTCAAAGCCTTGCCTTATTAGCCAAAATTTCCCTAACCAAAGGTGACTTAAACAATGCAGAGCGTCTGATTGAGCAGTGCCGAATGCTACTGGCTCGTTGTTCACCCCATAAAGATTGGGTAACGGCACTTGATGAAATCCAGCTGATCTATTGGCAAATGCGTAATGAAACTCGCTATTTAGAAGGCTGGCTTGCTCAAGCGAATTTCCCTAGCCAAGAGCATAACCACTTTACCCAACGCCAATGGCGGAATATTGCCCGCTGTTACTTACTACAAGAAGATTACGAACAAGCGTTGCGTATTCTCAACAGCTTACTACGGACTACTGCGATTTTTAATTTAGTGAGTGATAGCCAACGCGCGTTAATTTTGCGTAATCGGGTTTATATGTTACAAGGAAAGCCTGATTTGGCTCAGCGTGATTTAATTCAAGCCTTGAATTTGAGTCAACAGACAAATTTTATTAGCGCATTTGTTATTGAAGGGGATCTGATAGCGCAACAAATTCGACACTTGTTGCAACTTAATGTATTAGAAGAACTTTCTACCCATAAAGCCCAATTTATTTTGCGCAGTATAAATCAGCATAATCGCCATAAAATTGCACATTTTGATGAGGAGTTTGTCAAAAACTTGCTTGCCAATCCACAAGTGCCAGAACTGCTCAAAATCAGTCCGCTTACTCAACGAGAATGGCAAGTGTTAGGGTTAATTTATTCAGGTTATAGCAACGAACAGATCTCTCAAGAACTGGTGGTCGCAATGACTACCATCAAAACCCATATACGCAATCTCTATCAGAAAATCGGTGTGGCAAATCGAGCAGAGGCTATAGAATATACACGAAGTTTACTAAGAATGATGGGATATAACTAAATTTGCAAAAAATTGCGGTGATCTTACCGCTTGTAAAAGTAAAAGTGCTATTCATTTGAATAGCACTTTATGTATGAAGGTTAGAATTTCGCTAAAAGCATTGCTTCTAATTTCTCTTGGTCAATCGCAAATTTACGGATACCTTCCGCTAATTTCTCAACTGCCATCGCATCTTGGTTGTGTTCCCAATAGAATTCTGCTTCAGTCATTGGCGTTGGGCGAGCTTTCACTTCACCTTTGTACTCTAATTTACGCACTAATGGTGCTTCGCTTTCTTGTAACTCTTTTAATAATGCTGGAGCAATCGTCAAGCGGTCACAACCGGCTAATTCTGTGATTTCACCTGCGTTACGGAAACTTGCACCCATCACTACTGTGTTATAGCCGTGTTGTTTGTAGTAGTTATAGATTGAAGTCACT